>NZ_JBFTPJ010000024.1:0-14782 GCF_056398445.1 Variovorax sp. 01T439_2 | reverse complement strand
TCCAGGTGGCTCTCGATGCCCCGGTAGCTTCGCGCCTTGTCGAGATGGGGCGAATCCTCGGGCAGCGAGACGAGAAAATAGAAACCGATCTCGTGGTTGCGCCGGCCCGCCAGGTCAAAGAAATTCTCCGCCACATGAAGCAGCCGGCCGCATTCGACTTCTTCGCCAAGCTCCTCCCTCATCTCGCGCACGATGGTGGCCGAGGCCTCTTCGCCGACTTCGACCCTGCCGCCTGGCAAGGCCCAGTAGCCGTCGCCCGGTGCCCGGTGAAGCAGCGCATGGCCCGCATGAAGAATGACCGCGGCGGCCCGCACCTGGAAGCGCTGGCCGTGGAGATGGACTGAGATCATGAGGGCTCGAGTATCGGTGGTTAAAGTCCGAACCACGCCGCATAGAAGACGAACCCAACCCACCACCCGATGCCTCCCGAAACCAAGCCCCGCTGCACCTGGGCCCAGAGCGATCCGCTGCTGGCCTCCTACCACGACGCCGAATGGGGCGTGCCCGAGCGCGACAGCCGCGCGCTGTGGGAAAAGCTCATGCTCGACGGCTTCCAGGCGGGCCTGTCGTGGCTCACGATCCTGCGCAAGCGCGATGCCTTCCGTGCTTCATTCGAGGGCTTCGTGCCCGAAAAGGTGGCACGGTTCACTGCGGCCGACGTCGACCGGCTGATGCTGGATGCGGGCATCGTGCGCTCGCGCGCCAAGATCGAGGCCACCATCGGCAACGCCCGCGCCTATCTTGCGATGCAGGCCGCGGGCGAAGATTTTTCGGAATTCGTCTGGGGCATGGCCGGTGGCAAGCCCATCGTCAACAAGACCGGCGCGGTGCCGACGAAGACGCCGCTTTCGGAACAGATGTCGGCGGCCCTGAAGAAGCGCGGCTTCAAGTTCRTGGGGCCGGTGATCGTCTATGCATGGATGCAGGCCACCGGCATCGTCGACGACCACGCACCCGACTGCTTCTGCCACCACGCCGCGCCGCGGCAGCGCTGAAAACGCAAAAAGCCGGACGGCACCTGGGGCGCCGTCCGGCTTTTGTCTTGCAGAGGAAAGACGCGCGGCCGATGCCGCCGCCGTCCCTTCTCTTGTGCCCGCCTTCTTACAGGCCGGCTTGGCGCGTGAAGCTGCGTGCTTGCGAGGGAACCACGCTGCCGGCGAAAGCTTCGCGGCGCAGGTTCTGGCCGGGCGCGTGGGCGGCGGCAACAGCTTCGCTGCGGACTGCGGCGCGGTCGGTCGAAGCAGCCAGCACGGGAGCCACGGTGGCCGAAGCGGCGTCGCTGTAGACATTGCCTTCGCGGGCAGCGGCGGCGGCTTGGGGAGCCACGTCGGCGCGGCTGTAGCCGGAGCTCAGGGGCTGCACGCCTTCGTAGGTTTCTGCATGGGCGCCGGCAGCGGCGAGCAGGGACAGAGCGGCGGCGGCGAGGATGTTCGAGGTCTTCATTTCAATTTCCTTCTTGATTGGGCTTTGGATGCCCTGAAGTTTGCATCAGGATGACAAGGGAAAACCCTAGTCAAACTGAATCGCAGTGTTCATGAAACTGAAACAATGGCGGGGAACTTTTTGGCGTGAGCGCCAAAGTGCACACTTCGCTTAAGAAATTCGTCCCAATCGGTGTGCTTTTTTCTCTGGCTCCGCCGGGCGGCGAGTATCGCGCAAGATGGCCCACGCATGTTGCATGCCAGCCACTGCGGGCTCAGGAACGCGGCCAGCCGCGCACCAGCGTCCGGATCGCCACGGCGCCGCTTCCCTTGACCTCGGCGCGGTAGCTGCCCACCAGCGCTTCGCGTTCGGCCGCGGCCTGCGCATCGTTGCGCCAGGCAAGCACGGCGGCCACGTCCGCATCGGGGAGCGCCGCGAGCAGCGCCTGCGTGACCTGCCTCTCGAACTCGCGCGCCACCGTCAGCAGGTTGCGCGGCCGCGGCGAGGTGATGCCGCGCGACCACAGCGTGTCGACGGCCATGTCGAGCGTGCGGTCCGGCAGCGAGGTGAACTGCCCGGCGTTGCCGCGCGCCAGCTGCTTGGCGACCGAGCTCAGCAGCAGCTGGCTCGAAAAGTCGACTTCGCGCAGGTCGGCCACGGCCATGCGCTCGAGCAGTTCGGTGCGCGCGGGATCGGCCGGCTTCGCGCGTTCGCGGTTGAAGAATTCCTGCTTGCCTGCGTCGTCCATGGCGGCGTAGTCGGCGCGCAGCTTCGAGAACCGGGCCACTGCGGCCTGCACCTGCGCACCCGGCGCCGCACCGCCCTTGCCCGCAGCCGCCACTTCCTGCTGGATGGCGGCCACGGATGCGGCCACGTCGAAGGACCGCGCGGCGGCCGCGTCAAGCGCCTGGAGCGCCTTGCCGGCAATGGCTTGGTCAGGAGGCTCGAGCAGCTGGCGCGCATCGCGCGACACCGCCCCCGGCGCGTAGGCCGCCTGGTAGCGCGCCTGCACGCCCTCGAACTGCAGCAGGGCCTGGGCACGGTCTTGCGCAGAGGCGATGGCCGGTGCGACCAGCAGCGACAGCAGCAGAAGAAAAGGCGCGCGAAAGAAGCGCCGCGAAGCAACTGGAAAGGCAAGCATGGCGCCATTATTGGCGCCGCCATGATTGCCTCTCCGCTTCAGGCCGCTGCCAGCTCCGCGCGCAGCAGCTTCGCCGCCGCCACCATGTTCGACAGCGCGGCCTCGGTCTCCGGCCAGCCGCGGGTCTTCAGGCCGCAGTCGGGGTTGATCCACAGGTTCCCGGGCGGCACCACGCCGGCGGCTTTGCGCATCAGGCGCACGATCTCGCCCACCGAGGGCACGCGCGGCGAGTGGATGTCGTACACGCCGGGGCCGATCTCGTTCGGGTAGCGGAAGCCGCTCGCGCTGTTCTCGCCGCCCAATCCGCCGAACGCGCGCAGCAGTTCCATGTCGGAGCGGCTGGTCTCGATGGTGATCACGTCGGCGTCCATGGCCGCGATCTCGGGCAGGATGTCGTTGAACTCCGAATAGCACATGTGGGTGTGGATCTGCGTCTGGTCGCGCACGCCCGAGGCGCTGATGCGGAAGGCGCGCGTGGCCGACTTCAGGTAGGCCGGCCAGCCGGCGCGGCGCAGCGGCAGGCCTTCGCGGATGGCGGGCTCGTCGATCTGGATGATGCCGATGCCGGCGGCCTCGAGGTCCACCACCTCGTCGCGGATCGCCCAGGCGATCTGCTCGCAGGTGGTGCTGCGCGGCTGGTCGTCGCGCACGAAGGACCATTGCAGGATCGTGACGGGGCCCGTCAGCATGCCCTTCATCGGCAGTTGGGTGAGGCTCTGCGCATAGGCGGTCCACTCGACCGTCATCGGCGCGGGGCGCGCCACGTCGCCGAAGATGACCGGCGGCTTCACGCAGCGCGAGCCGTACGACTGCACCCAGCCGTTGGCGGTGAAGGCAAAGCCGTCGAGCTGCTCGCCGAAGTACTCGACCATGTCGTTGCGCTCGGCCTCACCATGCACCAGCACGTCGATGCCCAGTTCTTCCTGCTTGCGCACGGCCAGCGCGATCTCGGCGCGCATCTTCTCGCGGTAGCCCGCGGCATCGAGCTCGCCGCGCTTGAAGGCGGCGCGCGCGGCGCGGATCTCCGGGGTCTGCGGAAACGAGCCGATGGTGGTGGTGGGCAGCGCGGGCAATGCGAAGCGCGCGCGCTGCACCCGCTGCCGCTGGCCGAAGGAGGATGCGCGCTGGTCGTCGCCGGCCACGCTGCGCGCGAGCCGCAGCGCCACGTCCGCGCGATGCACGCGCGGGCTGCTGCGCCTTGCGGCCACCGCGGCGCGCGCGGCTTCGAGCTCTTCTGCAACCGAGTCTTCGCTGCCATCGAGCACGGCGCGCAGCACGCGCAGTTCGCCGAGCTTTTCGACGGCAAAGGCGAGCCAAGACCTGAGTTCCGCATCGAGCCTGTCTTCCGCGGCCAGGCTGAACGGCACGTGCAGCAGCGAGCACGATGGTGCGATCCAGAGCTCGCCGCGCCGCTTGTCGACCACCGGGCGCAGCGTGGCAAGCGCGGCGTCCAGGTCGGTGCGCCAGATGTTGCGGCCGTCGACGATGCCGATCGACAGCACCTTGTGCGTGGCGAGCCAGTCGGCCACGCCGGTCAGCTCCTGCGGCGCGCGCACGGCGTCCACGTGCAGGCCGGCCACCGGCAACTGGCAGGCCAGGCGCAGGTTGTCGGAGAGCGGCGAGAAGTAGGTGGCCAGCAGCAGCTTGGGCGCGCTGCGCGCCAGCTGCCAGTAGGCGCGCTCGAAGGCGTTGCGCCAGGCATCGGGCAGGTCGAGCCCGAGGATGGGTTCGTCGATCTGCACCCATTCCACGCCCTGCTGCTTGAGCCGGTTCAACACCTGTTCGTACACGGGCAGCAGCGCATCGAGCAGCGAGAGGCGGTCGAAGCCCGCCTCTTTCTCCTTGCCGAGGTACAGGAAGCTCAGCGGCCCGAGCAGCACGGCCTTGACCGCGTGGCCGGCCTGCTGCGCCTCGGCCACCTCGTCGAAGAGCCGCGTCGAGGCCAGCCTGAACTGCGTGGCCGCGGTGAACTCGGGCACGAGGTAGTGGTAGTTGGTGTCGAACCACTTGGTCATCTCCAGCGCGAAGGTGCCCTCTGCGCCGTGCTTGCAGCCGGCATCGTGCACATGGCCGGCCTCGTCTTCCACGCCGCGCGCCATCTTGAAATAGCGCGACAGCTCGGGCTCGTCGCCCTTGAAGCCGAAGCGCGCCGGCTCGCAGCCGAAGAGCTGGACGTGGTTGGCCACGTGGTCGTAGAAAGCGAAGTCGCCCACCGTCACGTAGTCGAGCCCCGCGTCGCGCTGGGCCTGCCAGTGGCGTGCGCGCAGCTGGCCGCCAACTTCTTCCAGCGCGGCGCGATCGATTTCGCCGCGCCAGTGCTTTTCGAGCGCGAACTTGAGTTCCCGGTGGGCGCCCATGCGCGGAAAGCCGAGGATGTGGGTACGGGTGGTCATTGCAGGTATTCCGGTCGCTGTATCTTGGGAATCGGCAATGGTCGGGCTTTGGGCTCTATGATTCAAACGAAACCTTTTGCCCATTCACTTGAAATTCATTCATGTTGCAGTCGATCCTGGAGATACGCCACCTGCGCACGCTCGTTGCGCTGCGCGACACCGGCAGCCTGGTGCGCGCGGCGCAGTTGCTGAACCTCACGCAGTCGGCGCTGTCGCACCAGATCAAGCTGCTCGAAGACCGCTACGGCGCGCAGCTCTTCGAGCGCAAGTCGGTGCCGCCGCAGTTCAGCACCACGGGACTGCGGCTGTTGCAGTTGGCCGATGCGGCGCTGCCGCTGGTGGAGGAAGCCGAGCGCGACGTGGCGCGGCTGGCGCTGGGCCGCAGCGGGCAGCTGCGCATCGTGGTCGAGTGCCACACCTGCTTCGACTGGCTGATGCCGGCCATGGATGCCTTCCGCCAGCGCTGGCCCGAGATCGAGCTGGATATCGTCTCGGGCTTTCATCCCGACCCGATCGCGCTGGTGATGCAGAACCGCGCCGAGGTGGCGATCGTCTCCGAGCAGGACCCCGACGAAACCGTCGACTACCACGCGCTGTTCCGCTTCGAGATCGTCGCGCTGCTCGCCAACGACCATGCGCTCGTGGCCAAGCCGCATCTCACAGCGCGCCACTTTGCCGACCAGACGCTGATCACCTACCCCGTGCCCGACGAGATGCTGGACATCGTGCGCCAGGTGCTGGCGCCGGCCGGCGTGGCACCCGTGCACCGCCGCACGACCGAGCTCACGGTGGCGATGCTGCAGCTGGTGGCCAGCGGGCGCGGCGTGGCCACGCTGCCGCTGTGGGCGGTGCAGAACTACCTGGACCGCGGCTATGTCACGGCGCGGCGCGTGGGCGCCCGGGGCCTCACGGGGCGGCTGTACATGGCCTGCACGCAGGGCACGTCCGGGCAGCCGTGGCTGGCGGACTTCGTGCGCGTCACGCGCGAGAGCTGCTTCAAGAGCCTGCCCGGGATCGAGCTGCTTTGACAGGCGTCTTCCTGGGCGGCCTGGCAGCTTTTCTGCTGGACTCGGCAGCGATCCAATCGCGGAAGGCCGCCACCTTCGGCCTGTGGCGGCTGTCTTCGGGGTACACGAGGTAGTAGGCAAAGTCTTCGAGCCACGCGGCTTCCGACAGCTGGACCAGCCGGCCTTCGGCCACCTCGTCCGCCACCAGCGCCGCCGGCAGCAAGCCCGCGCCCTGCCCCGCAAGCACCGCCTTCAGCAACAGGCCCGAATCATCGAAGGACGGGCCGCGTGCCGGCCTTGCATCTTCGATGCCCTGCGCCTCGAACCACATGGCCCAGCCCTTGCGCTCGGCATCGTTCACGCGCGGCCAGCGCGTGAGATCGGCCGGCGATCCAGGCATGCTGAGCTGCCTGACCAGGGCCGGCGTTGCAACCGGAACAATCTCCACCGTGAGCACGCGCTGGCTGATCAGGCCGGGATAACGGCCGAGCCCATGGCGGATCGCCACGTCCACGCCGTCGCGCGAAAAATCGGCGAGCGCGGTGCTGCTCACCACCTGCAGGTCGATGTCCGGATGCGCATCGTGAAAGCTCTTCAGGCGCGGCACCAGCCAGGCTGAGGCGAAGAACGGCGTGGTGCTCACCGTGAGGATGCCGGTCTCCGCGGGCATGGCGATGCGGCGCGTGGCGTCGCTGATCTGCCGGAAGGCATTGCGCACCGGCGGCAGGTAGGCCTGGCCCGCATCGGTCAGGAAGATGCCGCGGTTCGCGCGCCGGAACAGCGCAATGCCCAGGTGCAGCTCCAGCGACTTGATCAGCTGGCTCACGGCGCCGGCGGTCACGCAGAGCTCGTCGGCCGCGTTCTTCACCGAGAGATGGCGGGCGGTCGCCTCGAAGGCGCGGAGTGCGTTGAGCGGTGGAAGCTGATGTTCCATGGTTTAGGCAATCTGATTCGATCGCCTCAGAAAATCTGGTTTGCGAGGCCGCATGGTAAGGAGGAGCATCCACTCTTCTGCGCCGGAGTCCATTCTCCAGCCAATAGATATTCTGAGCAAACCCGGAGACCCGCCCTTGACCTCCTTCTCCTCCCATCCGCCGCCCCGCGCACGCCTCTTCCGCGGCTGGTTCGTGGTGGCCGGCGCCTTCGCCGTCACGCTCGTCGGCTTCGGCAGTGCCTACACCTTCAGCGCCTTCCTCGAATCGCTGCAGCGCGACTTCGGCGCCTCGCGCGGCTCGGCGTCGCTGGTGTTCTCGCTTGCGGGCTTTCTCTACTTCGGGCTGGGCGTGGTCAGCGGCCCGCTCGCGGACCGGTGGGGTGCGCGGCGGCTCGCGGTCGCGGGCATGGTGCTGGTCGGCCTGGGCCTGGCCGCCGCGGGACAGGCGCGCAGCCTGGCCGAGGCTTGCCTGGCCTATGGCCTGGGCGTCGGGCTCGGCGTCGGCGCCTCCTATGTGCCGGTGCTGGGCGCGGTGCAGCGCTGGTTCGTCAGGCGGCGCGGATTCGCCTCGGGGCTGGCGGTGAGCGGCATCGGCGTGGGCACGCTGGCGATGCCGCCGCTGGCGTCGCTCCTCATCGAAGCGCTGGGGTGGCGCCACGCCTACCTGGCGCTGGGCGTGCTGGCCGTGGTGGTGGGCGCCGGCATGGCGCTGCTGATCGAGGACGATCCGCGCCATCGCGGGCTCGGGCCCGACGGCGATCCGCCGCAGCCGCAGGCGCCGTCGGCCGTGCCCGCAGGCTCCACGTTGCGGGACGCGATCAGCTCGCGCCGCTTCGCCGGCCTCTATGCGGCCTGCCTGATCAGTTCGTTCGGGCTGTTCGTTCCCTTCGTCCACCTGGTGCCCTACGCGCTCGACCACGGCCTGCCGGCCGGCTCGGCCGTGCTGCTGCTCGGCGCCATCGGCATYGGCAGCACCGCGGGGCGATTTTTTCTTGGCGGGCTGGCCGACCGGCTGGGCCGGCAACTGGCGCTGCCGCTGATGTCGGCCGGCATGGCGCTTTCGCTGGTGGTGTGGGCGGTGTCCAGCGGGTTCTGGGGGCTGGCCGCATTCGCTTTTGCCTACGGCGTGTTCTATGGCGGCTTCGTCGCGCTGCTGCCCGCGCTGGTCATGGACTACTTCGGCGGCCGCAGCATCGGCGCGATCCTGGGCGTGCTGTACACCAGCGTGGCTTTCGGCACCCTGGTCGGCCCTAGCGCGGCGGGCTTTGCGTTCGACATCAGCCGCAGCTACCTGCTGCCGATCCTCGCCAGCATCGGCGCCAATCTGCTCGCGGCCGGCGTGCTGCTGGCCATGTCGAGGACGCGTGCGGCGGCAAAACCGGGCCCGCGGGGTACAGTCGGGAATGAACCCACACACGCCCAGCGCTCCTAAGCCGCCCGAAACGGCTCCCGTCGAAGTCACGGAGACGCAGGCGTTCACGCGCGCATGGGCCGTGTTCCTGCTGCTGTTCCTGGGCGTGCTGGCGCTCCTGTGGGCCAGCGACGCCCTGTTCGGCTAGAGGCCGAAAAGCTAGGACGAAGCCTTCTGCAGCAGCTTCAGCACGCTCGAGAAATCGAGCGCGCCATGGCCCGCGAGGCTGTGCGCGGCATAGAGGCTGCGCGCGAGCCCGCCCAGCGGCGTGGCGGCGCGCACGGCGGTGGCGTTTTCCTGCGCCAGGCCCAGGTCCTTGAGCATCAGGTCGGTGCCGAAGCCGCCTGCGTAGTTCTTCGATGCGGGCGCTGTTTCCATCACGCCGGGCATCGGGTTGTACTTTTCGAGCGCCCAGTTGCCGCCCGAGCTGCGCCGCATGATCTCGGACAGCACCTTGGGATCGAGCCCGTTGGCCACGCCCAGCGCCAGCGCCTCCGAGGTGCCGATCATCAGGATGCCGAGCAGCATGTTGTTGCAGATCTTGGCGGTCTGGCCCGCCCCCACGCCGCCCGCGTGGAAGATGTTGGCGCCCATCTTCTCGAGCACGGGGCGTGCGCGTTCGAGGTCGTCGGCCTCGCCGCCGACCATGAAGGTCAGCGTGCCTGCAATCGCGCCGCCCGTGCCGCCGGAAACCGGCGCATCGATCATCGCGATGCCCTTGGCGGCGGCCGCATCGGCCACCTTGCGCGAAGTGGCGGCCGCGATGGTGCTGCTGTCGATCACGAGCGTGCCGGCACGGATGCTGTCTAGCAGGCCCGGCTTGCCGCCGCCGCTGCCGAGGAACAGGCCCTCCACGTGCGCGCTGGCCGGCAGCATGCTGATGACCACGTCGGCGTCGGTCACCGATTCAGCGGCCGATGCGGCAATGGCCAGGCCTTCGGCCGCGTACTTCTTGCAGGCCTCGTCCGACAGGTCGAAGGCCTTGACCGCAAAGCCCGCCTTGCGCAGGTTCAGGGCCATGGGTCCGCCCATGTGGCCGAGGCCGATGAATGCGATTTTCATTTGATGTTGTCTCCGTTGTATGTGTGGAAGAGGCTCAGGCCAGCGCAGCCAGCTCCGCGGGCATCTGGCCGCGCGGGCGCAGGTGGTCCTCGATGAAGGCGGGCGTGATCTCTTCGATGGTGGCGGGGTTCCAGCGCGGATTGCGGTCCTTGTCGATCAGCACCGCGCGGATGCCCTCGGCAAAGTCCTTGTGCGCGCAGAAGCCGAGCGAGGCCCAGTATTCGAGCCGGAACACCTCGGCCAGCGACATGCGGTGCACGCGCTGCCAGAGCTCGAAGCTCAGCGCGGCCGAGCTGGGTGCGCCCTTGGCGAAGGTCTTGGCGGCGGACTGCAGCCAGGCATCGTCGCTCTGCAGGCTGCGCAGGCGCCTGGCGATGTCGAGCAGGTCGTCGCCGGCCATCAGCGCGTTGATGGTGTCGTAGTGTTCGCGCACCTTGGAGGGCGGCATCTCGGCGCCCTCGCCCGCGCGCGCAAGGATGCGCGAGAGCTCGGCGCGGTCGGCCTTTGGCTCGCCGCGCCACGGCGCGGCGGCAATCGCTTCGAGCACCTGGCCCTTGCGTTCGTGCGGCACCAGCACATCGGCCAGGCCGCAGAAGATGGCGTCGGCCGCATTGAGGTTRGCGGCCGTGAGCGCCAGGAACAGGCCCGTGCGGCCCGGTGTGCGGCGCAGGAACCAGCTGCCGCCCACGTCGGGGTACAGGCCGATGCTGATCTCGGGCATGGCAATGCGGCTCTGCGCGGTGACCACGCGGTGCGAGCAGCCCGACATGAGCCCCACGCCGCCGCCCATCACGATGCCGTGGCCCCAGCAGAGGAAGGGCTTGGGAAAGGTGTGGATCAGGTAGTCGAGCTCGTACTCCTCGCGGAAGAAGTCTTCGGCGTAGCTGTTGCGCGCGGGGCCGCATTCGAGCAGCGTCTGGTAGAGCTGGCGCAGGTCGCCGCCGGCGCAGAAGGCCTTCTCGCCGGCCGCTTGCAGCAGCACGCCGACGATGCCGTCGTCCTTCGCCCATTCGCGCAGCTTGGGCGTGAGCAGGCGCACCATGTCCACTGACAGCGCGTTGAGCGAAGCGGGCGCGTTGAGCGTGGCGGTGGCAAAGCGCTTGCCGCCGGCGGTCTTGATTTCGTCGAAGAGAACTACGGAGTCGGTCATTGTCTTGAGAGGTTCTGGGTGCGGGGCTTCAGCGGATATCGCTGTCCCCTTCCAGCAATTTTCGCGCAACGATCACGCGCATGATCTCGTTGGTGCCTTCGAGGATCTGGTGCACGCGGGTGTCGCGCACCAGGCGCTCGAGCGGGAATTCGCTCAGGTAGCCGTAGCCGCCGTGCAGCTGCAGTGCGTCGTTGCAKACGTTGAAGCCCGCATCGGTCGCAAAGCGCTTGGCCATGGCGCAGTAGGTGCTGGCATCGGCATGGCCCGCATCGAGCTTGCTTGCCGCGAGCCGCACCATCTGCCGCGCTGCCACCAGCTCGGTCGCCATGTCGGCCAGCTTGAACTGCAGCGCCTGGAAGCTCGCGATCGGCTTGCCGAACTGCTGGCGTTCGTGCAGGTAGCGGCGCGCCGCATCGAGCGCGCCCTGCGCCGCGCCCACCGAGCAGGTCGCGATGTTGATGCGCCCGCCATCGAGCCCCTTCATCGCGATGCGGAAGCCCTCGCCTTCCTTGCCCAGCAGGTTCTCGGCCGGCACGCGCACGTTGTCGAAGTTGATGGTGCGCGTGGGCTGGCTGTTCCAGCCCATCTTGTGCTCCTTCTTGCCATAGCTCACGCCGGGTGCATCGGCCGGCACCGCAAAGGCCGAGATGCCGCCCGCGCCGCCGCCGCCCGTCCGCGCCATCAGCACCAGCACGTCGGTCGCGCCCGCGCCCGAGATGAAGGCCTTGCCGCCGTTGATGACGTACTCGGCGCCCTGCAGCTCGGCGCGCGTCTTGAGCGAGCCCGCATCCGACCCGGCGCCCGGCTCGGTGAGGCAGTAGGAAGCCAGCTTGCGCCCGCTCGTGAGGTCTTCGCCCCACTGCTGCGCCACCGCATCGGTCGCCCAGGTGCCGAGCATCCATGTCGCCATGTTGTGGATCGTGATGAAGGCCGTGGTCGAGGGGTCGACCGCGGCCATCTCCTCGAACACCAGCGCCGAGTCGAGCCGCGGCAGGCCGAGGCCGCCGATGCGCTCGGGCGCGTACAGGCCGCAGAAGCCCAGCTCGCCGGCCTTGGCAATGGCCTCCTTCGGGAAGATGGCCTCGGCGTCCCACCGCGCCGCATGGGGCGCGAACTCGGCCTGTGCAAAATCGCGCGCGGTCTGCGCAAAGGCGTTCTGCTCTTCGGACAATTCGAAATTCATTGTTCGCGCCCCTTCCAGCGATCCAGTTCGGCAGTCCGTTGCCGGGTCGACTTCTCCAGACATGAATTGAACACCAGCGGCCAGATGGAGCCGCCTTCGTTCGCTTTCGAGGCCCGCTTGCACGAAGGGTCGCGGCCCTTGAGCCAGGTGCGCTGCTCGGTGCGCAGCGCGACGCGCATCTGCGGCGAGAGCGTCTTCATCACCTCGCCGTAGCGGATGTTGAGCGCGGCGTCGGCGGCGCGAAAGTCGCGCACCGCGCAGGCGTTCATCTGCTGCTGGTTGCCGTCGGGCCTGCAGTCCAGCGGGTTGGCATCATCGGCCGCATGCGCGCCCGCGGCGAGCAGGAGCAGCACGGCCGATGCCGCGACAGCGCGGAACGCGCGGCTCACTTGAGGCTGATCGTGGTGTTGACGCCGTGCGAGACGGTGCTGTCGTCGAACCAGCGTGCCGTCACGGTCTTGGTCTGCGTGTAGAACATGATGACCTGCTTGCCGTAGGGCCCCAGGTCGCCGAGCTTGGATGCGCGCGAACCGGTGAACGAGAACATCGGCACCGGCACCGGGATCGGCACGTTGATGCCGACCTGGCCCACGTCGATGTCTTCCTGGAAGCGGCGCGCCGCGGCACCCGACTGCGTGAAGATCGCCGTGCCGTTGCCGTTCGGGTTGCTGTTGATCAGCTCGATGGCCTCGTCGATGTTCTCGGCGTCGGCCACGCACAGCACCGGGCCGAACACTTCCTGGTCATAGATCGTCATGCCGGGCTTCACGCCCGAGAAGATCGTCGGGCCCACGAAGTTGCCCTTCTCGTAGCCCGGCACCGTGGGCTTGCGGCCGTCGAGCTCGAGCTTGGCACCGTCGGCCACGCCGCGCTCGATCAGGCCGTTGACGCGCTCGTAGGCGGCGCAGGAGACCAGCGGACCCACGTCCACGCCCTTCTCGGTGCCGGCGCCGATCTTCAGCGTCCTGGCCTTGGCGATCAGTTCGGGCACCCAGTTGCGCGCCTCGCCCACCAGCACCGCCACCGACACCGCCATGCAGCGCTGGCCGGCCGCGCCGAAGCTTGCGCCTGCCAGTGCATTGAGCGTCTGCTCCTTGTTGGCGTCGGGCATCACGATGGCGTGGTTCTTCGCGCCCATCATGCATTGCACGCGCTTGCCGGCCAGCGTGGCGCGGTTGTAGACGTGCGTGCCGACCTTGGTCGAGCCGACGAAACTGATGGCCTTGATGTCCTTGTGGTCGCAGATGCCGTTGACCACCGCTTCGCCGCCATGCACCACGTTGAGCACGCCGGGCGGAATGCCGGCCTCGAGCGCGAGCTCACACAGGCGCATCGTGACCATCGGGTCTTGCTCCGAGGGCTTCAGCACGAAGGTGTTGCCGGTGACGATGGCCATCGGGAACATCCACAGCGGGATCATGGCCGGGAAGTTGAACGGCGTGATGCCGGCGCACACGCCCAGCGGCTGCAGCAGCGTGTAGGTGTCGACCCCGTTGGCCACGTTGTTGGCCAGTTCGCCGAGCTGCAGGTTGCCGATGTTCGATGCGTGCTCGACCACTTCGAGGCCGCGGAACACGTCGCCCTCGGCATCGGGCAGCGTCTTGCCCTGCTCGGCGGTGAGGATGGCGGCCAGCTCGCCCATGTTCTCGCGGATGAGCTGCTGGTACTTCAGGAAGATGCGGGCGCGCGCGCCGAGGGGCGTCTTGCGCCAGGTCTTGAAGGCGTCCTTGGCGGAGGCCACGGCGGCGTCGAGTTCGGCCTGCGTGGCAAACGGCACGCGGGCCAGCACCTCTTGCGTGGCCGGGTTGACGATGTCGCGCCATTCGGTGGTCTTGGATTCGACGAACTTGCCGCCGATCAAGAGCTTGACGGTGGCGACCTGGGTCTTGGGGGTGGTGGTGGCGTCCATGGGGTTTTGTCTCCTGTGAATACGGGGCCTGCATGGCAGGTTCAACACGCATCCTAGCTTTGCAGATTTGCCATGACAATAGACAAATATGCGCTATCGCTTTGCAAAAATGCAGAGCCAACCCAAGGGAACGCGAGCACATGGACTGGGACAACCTTCGCTACTTTCTGGAGCTGGCCCGCTCGGGCACGCTGATGAGCGCCGCGCGCCGGCTCGAGGTGGACCACACCACGGTGGCGCGGCGCATCCAGGCCCTTGAAAAGGAAGTGGGCGCGCCGCTTTTCTCGCGCGAATCGGGCGGCCACCGGCTCACCGAGGCGGGCCGCAAGCTGCAGCCGCAGGTCGAGGCCATGGAAAGCGCGTTCCAGGCGGTGGAAAGCACTGCGCCGGCCTCGCAGGAGGGCTTGTCGGGGTTGATCCGCATCGGCGCCACCGAGGGCTTCGGCACCGTCGTGCTGGCGCCGCAGTTGGCGCTTTTCGCGCAGCAGCATCCCAAGCTCACCATCGACCTGCTCGCGATGCCGCGGCTGGTGCACCTGTCGCGGCGCGAGGCCGACATCGTGATCTCGCTCGAACGCCCGGCGCGCGGGCCGGTGGTCGTGAGCAAGCTCACCGACTACACGCTCAGGCTCTATGCATCGAAGAAGTACCTGGCCGCGCACAAGCCGATCAAGACGCGCGAAGACCTGCGCGGCCACACCTTCATCAGCTACGTGGACGACCTGCTCTTCAGCAAGGAGCTGCAGTACCTCGACGAACTGCACCGCCCCGATGCCTTTGCGCTGCGCAGCACCAGCGTGCTCGCGCAGCACCGCGCGGTGCTGGYGGGCGCGGGCATCGCGGTGCTGCCGGCCTTCATCGCGGAGAACGACGGCGCGCTCAAGCCCGTGCTGCCGGGGCAGGCGAATTTCACGCGCACGTTCTGGATGTCGATGCCCGCGGAAACCAAGCACCTGGTGCGCATGCAGGCGGTGTGGGAGTTTTTGCGCGAGACGGTGCAGGCACAGCGGCAGCTGCTGCTGCCCGCGCCCGCATGACGCCGAAGGCTCAGCGCCGCGGCGGAGCCAGGTCCGGAAAGTTCAGCGCCACGAACTCGATCACGAACTCCTGCGGGTCCGCGCGCAGCTGCTGCTCTTCTGCACGATCGAGATAGCTGCGCCAGAACTGCCG
>NZ_JBFTPJ010000023.1:0-24777 GCF_056398445.1 Variovorax sp. 01T439_2 | reverse complement strand
GATGTAGCCGTCCACTTGCGCGTCGATGCCCGCCGAAGCCACGATCTTGTGAAAAAGATCGGCGCTGATGCCGCCCGAGCACGAAAAAGTCAGCAGCACGCCGCCGGGCTCCAGCAGCTTGAGCGCGAGGCGGTTGATGTCCTTGTAGGCGCGGGCGGCGCGCTCGGCGTGGGCCGCCGTGGGCGCGAACTTGGGCGGATCGAGCACGATGGCGTCGAATGTTCGGCCCTGCTCGATGAATTCGCGCAGCACGGTGTTGACGTTAGCGTCCAGGAATTCCGTCTTCAGGCCCGAACCCTCGGCGCCGAAGCCGTTCAGCGCCAGGTGCGCGCGCGCCCGCTCGAGCGCCGGCTGCGACGAATCGACCGACACCAGCTCGGCGCCCTCCACCGCGCCGGCCGCGCGCAGGCCTGCGAGCGCGGCCACCGTGAAGCCGCCGGTGTAGCAAAAGCAGTTGAGCACGCGCCGGAAGCGCCGATGCTGCGCGAACTCGGCAAAGCGCTGGCGGCTGTCGCGCTGGTCGAGGTAGAAGCCGGTCTTGTGGCCGGTGGCGATATCGAGCGAAAGCTTCCAGCCGTGCTCGCGGATCGTGATCTCGGTGGCGCCCTCCCCGCGCAGCCAGCCGGTGACCGGCTTGAGGCCTTCGCGCTCGCGGCCGCTGGCATCGGAGCGTTCGTAGAGCTTGTGCAGGCCGGTTGCCGCGAGCAGCGCATCGGCAATCGCGGCCTTCCAGCGCTCGACGCCGGCCGACAGGAACTGCGCGACCAGCGTATCGCCGTAGCGGTCGACGATCAGGCCCGGCAGCCCATCGGCCTCGCCGTGGACCAGCCGGACACCGTCGCTCTGCAGGTCGAAAAGCGTCCTGGCCGCCACCGCGCGGGCGCACACCGAGGCCAGGAAGGCGGCATCGATGCGCTGCGTTTCGACAAAGCTCCAGGCCCGCGCGCGGATCTTCGAAACCGGGCTGAAGGCGGCCCAGGCCAGGAAGGCGCCGTCATGGGATTCGACGCGCACCGTCTCGCCCGAATCGGCACCGCCGCGTGCGATGGCGGATTCGAAGATCCAGGGATGGCGGCGCTGCAGCGAGCGCTCCTTGCCGGGCTTGAGGCGGAGGGTTTTCATTTATTTGGTTGGCTTGTTGTCGTCGTTCTTCGGCTTGGCGCGTGTGCCCTCGGGGCGCGCCTGCGCGCGCGGATGTGCCGCGTCATACACCTTGGCCAGGTGCTGGAAGTCCAGCCGCGTATAGACCTGCGTGGTGGCGATGTTCGCGTGGCCCAGCAGTTCCTGCACCGCGCGCAGGTCGCTGCTCGACTGCAGCACATGGCTTGCGAACGAGTGCCGCAGCATGTGCGGATGCACGGGCGCCGCAAGGCCGGCCTTGAGGCTGCGCTCGCGCAGCAGCTTCCACACGGCCTGCGAGGACATGCGCACGCCCTTGGCGCTGATGAAGAGCGCCGCCGCGCCCGCCGGGTCGCGCAGCGCGGCCGTCGACAGCGCCGCGCAATCGCCGCGCACCGCGAACCAGTCGCGCAGCGCCTCGGCCGCCTTGCTGCCGATCGGCACGATGCGCCGCTTGCTGCCCTTGCCGAGCACGTTGGCTTCCAGCGCGTCGAGATCGACCCAGCCGCGGGCGGTGCTGCTGGCGCGCGCATCGAGGCCGGTGAGCTCGCTCACGCGCAGGCCGCAGCCGTAGAGCACCTCGACGATGGCGCCGTCGCGCGCCTCGGTCCAGGGGTCGGCCTCGGGGTCGTAGAGTTCGGCGAGCCGCACCGCGTCGTCGACCGCCAGCGCCTTGGGCAGCGGCCGCGCGGCCTTGGGCGCATGCACGTCCTTCACGGGGTTGAAGCCCACCAGCCCCTCGTTGCCGAGCCAGYGGTAGAAGCTGCGCCAGCACGAGAGCACCAGCGCAATGCCGCGCGGCTCGCGTCCCGCGCCGTGCAGCTGCGCCATCCAGCGCCGGATGTGCGCGGTCTGCACGCGGTCGAGCGGGAGCCCGGCCTCGGCGGCGTTGGCCGCGAGCGCCTGCAGGTGGATGGCGTAGAGCTCGACCGTGCGCACCGCCAGCCGGCGCTCGACGCGCACATGCTCCAGGTACTTGTCGACCCAGCCGGTCCCCGCCGTCTCAGTGGAGGTAGCCATTGAACGCATTGTTCACGACAGCCAGAGGCTCGCGCAACGCACCCTTGAAGACCATGCCCCAGCGGCGCCAGCAGCGCGTGCTCGCTGCCGCGTACTGCACGTCGAAGTCCTTGTCGAAACCGCTGGCCCGCGCGAGGCGCTCCACGCGCCACAGGTGGTAGGGCTCCGACACCACGATCACGCCATGGATGCCGGCCGCCTTCAGCAGCGGACGCGACATCGCAAGATTCAGGCGCGTCGAGGTCGATGCCGGCTCCAGCAGCAGCGGCCCGGCGTAGCCCTGGGCGCGCGCATGCCGCTGCATCACCTCGGCCTCGATGCGGCCGTCTTCCTTGTCGACGCCGCCCGACAGCACGAGCTGCTTCGCGAGGCCCGCATCGGCCAGCGCGATGGCGGCATCGACCCGGCCCGTCAGGCAGGGATTGGGCTTGCCATCGAGGAAGGCGCGGTTGCCCAGGACCAGCGCGGCGTCGGCCGGCCGCCCGGGCGGGTTGGCCAGCGCCTCGGCCGCGCGCCGCCAGATGACGGCGGCAATGACGAGGTAGGCCAGCAGTCCGGCCAGCAGCACCGTCCACAGCACGGGCCACGCAGTGGCCCGCCAGGACCGGCGCTGCCCGCTCAAGGCCGCAGCCGCGACAGCGCGCCCGACGCCAGGTCGGCGATGCGTTCGAGGAAGTCGGTGCCCATTTCGGCGTTGAAGCGCTGCGCGTCCGGCGAGGCCAGCACCAGCAGGCCGAAGGCCGGCGACTCGGCATCGGGCCGCAGCGGGATCAGCGCGATCGACATCGCGCCGGCCGGCTCGGGCAGCCAGTTGGCCGCCTCGAAGCCCGAGTTGAGCCCGCAGTAGGGCGAGGTCAGCGAGGTGGCCAGCGCCTTCACGTCGTCGCTCACCCACTGGGCATAAGCCTCGTTGAGGTAGTCGGCGCTGCAGTCCCACACCTTGATGGCGGTCTGCGGCACCAGGAACAGCGACTGCAGGTCGACCGCGATGCGGTAGGGCAGGCTGCGCGGATCGCGCGTGGTGAGCAGGCCGCTGGTCCAGCGCTGCAGCCGGTCGGCGATGACCACGTTCTCGGTGCCGTGGCGCACCATGTCCATCAGGCGATGCTCCAGCGCCTTGATCTTCTCGCGCAGCATCTCGGCCTGGCGCTCCTGCAGGCTCACGGCGCGGTTGCCGTGCGGGCTGGTGAGCTGCACCTGCGCCAGCAGCTGTGCGTGCCGCTCGAAGAAGTCGGGCGTGTTCGCCAGGTAGTTGGCGATGTCGTCTTCGGTGATCGGGTTCATGGCGTCGTCTTTGTTGTTTCTGAAGTGGGTCATGGCAGCTCGGGCACCTCGATGTCTCCCTCGAAAACCGTGGTGGCCGGGCCGGTCATGAGCACCGGATGGCCCTCGCCTTCCCAGCCGATCGTGAGCACGCCGCCATGCGTCTGCACGTCGACCCGGCGCTCCAGCAGGCCGAGCCGGATGCCCGCCACCACCGCCGCGCAGGCGCCGGTGCCGCAGGCCAGCGTTTCGCCGGCGCCGCGCTCGAACACGCGCAGCCTGATGTGCGAGCGGTCGACCACCTGCATGAAGCCTGCGTTCACGCGCTGCGCAAAGCGCGGGTGGTGCTCGATCAGCGGGCCCTGCCGGGCCACGGGCGCGGTGTCGACGTTGTCGACCACCTGCACCGCATGCGGATTGCCCATCGACAGCACCGCGACCGACACGATGGCCGAGTCGGCATGCGTGCCGAGGGCCAGGTGCCAGGTGTGCCACGACCCCGTGGGCTGCGGATCGAGGCCGGCGGTGTCGAAGGGCACGCGCGCGGGCTCGAAGATGGGCGGCCCCATGTCGACCGTGACGCGGCCGTCCTCGCCCATGCGCGGCTCGATGATGCCGGCCAGCGTTTCGACGCGCACCGTGTCCTTGTCGGTCAGGTGGTGCTCGCGCACGAAGCGCATGAAGCAGCGCGCGCCGTTGCCGCACTGCTCCACCTCGCCGCCGTCGGCGTTGTGGATCACGTACTGGAAATCGACTCCCTCGGCCGCGCCCTTGGAGGGCGGGCGCACCGTGAGGATCTGGTCGGCGCCGACGCCGAAATGGCGGTCGGCCAGGAAGCGGTACTGCGCGGCCGTGAGGCCCAGCGTGCCGCGCGTTTCGTCCAGCACGACGAAATCGTTGCCGGCACCCTGCATCTTGGTAAAGCGGATTCGCATCGGGCGATTATCCGCCCGTGGCTTGGCGGCGCCTGTCGAGCGCCCGGTCCAGAAAGGCCAGGCGGTCCTGGCCCCAGAAGCGCTCGCCGTCGAGCACGAAGGTCGGCGCGCCGAACACGCCGGCCTGGATGGCGTCGGCGCTGTTGGCGCGGTAGATCGCCAAGGTCTCGGGCGCCTGCTCCAGTGCCTGCAGCGCCGCGCCGTCGTAGCCGTTTTCCTCGGCCACCGCGATGCRCACCGCGGCTTCGGAGGTGTCGCGTTCCTCGGCCCACAGCGCGCGCAGCAGCGCATGCGAGAGCGGCTGGGCATCGAGCCCCTGCAGTTGCGCGGCAATCACCATCCAGCCCGGGTACTTGTTCCAGTTCGGATCGACCGGCGCACCCTTGGGGTAGTACGCGGGCTCCAGGTTGAGCGGCATGCCGAGGTAGTCGCGCCAGCGCGCCAGTTCGAGCGCGTGGTAGCTGCGGCGCGGTTCGGGCCGCGTCTTCAGCGGAATGCCGCCGGTCTGCGGCACCACGGCCTGGAAGTCGTAGGGCTTGAGCGTGAGCCGCACATGGTGGCGCCGCACGATGTCCTGCAGCTGCGGCCCGCCCAGGTAGGCCCAGGGCGAGGAAAGGCTGTAGTAGCAGTCGAGCGCGATGGCGGTGGGGGTCGGAGGGGTGGTCATCGCGGAATTATTGATAACTTCCTTCAGCCGCAGCGCGCGGCGGTGATGCGGCCCTGCGGATCGACGTCGACATTGAGCCGCCCCGGATCGGCAGGCACCGGCAGCGGCGCGCCGACGGCCGAGGTGCGCGCCGATTTGGAACCGGTGCGCGTGCGCATCTGCTCCAGCAGCAGCGGATCGAGCGCCTGGCCGAGCGCGTAGCGCGCCTGCGCGGCCTGGCATGTTTCTTCGCTGGGCACGGTCACGAAGGTGGGCGGCGGCGGCGCCTCGGAGGTGAGCGGGCGGAATTCGGGCTGTGTCTGGCAGCCCGCGATAAACATCGACGCGGCGCAAACGGCGGCCGCCAGGATGCCGCGGGTACGAGGGAAAAAAATGAAACCGGATGGAGGGAGGATGGGCATGGTGTGGTGTCTTCCTTCTTTCAATGGATCGTAGCGTCGCCAGTGGTCAAATCCACCGGCCATGATCAATCTGAACCGTTTCGATCTCACTTCCCTGCGGCTTTTTGTCGCGGTCGTCGATGGTGGAAGCCTGACGGCGGGCGCGGATCGATTCGGCGTCTCGCTTCCGGCGGCGAGCAAGCGCATCACCGATCTCGAGCAGCACTGCGGCATGGCGCTGCTGCAGCGCGGCCAGCGCGGCGTGACCGCCACGCCCGAGGGGCAGACCCTGCACCGGCACGCGATCGAGGTGATCGCACGCCTGGAACAGCTGGTGCAGGCGGTCGACGATCTTCAATCGGGGGCCACCGGCCACCTGCGGCTGTGCGCCAATCCTTCCGCTTTCGGCGGCTTCCTGCCCAGCGTGCTGGCCGCGTACGCCCGCCGCTATCCGCAGGTACTGATCGACATGGAAGATGCCCTGAGCGAAGACGGCATCCGCGCCGTGCAGAAAGGCACGGCGGAACTGGCCGTCATCGGCGACAACGTGCCGCACGAAGGCCTGGAGACTCTCGTCTGCAATGTCGACCAGCTGGTGCTGCTGGTGCCGGCGGGCCATGCGCTGGACGGCCGGCAGAACGCCTGCCTCGCGGACGTGCTCGACCACGACCTGGTCACGCTGGCACGCAGCGCATCGCTCACGCGCAAGGTGATGGCGGCGGCCGACGCGGCCAAGCGCACGCCGCGCATCCGAGTGCAGGTGCGCAGCTTCGATTCGATGTGCCGCATGGTCTCGTTCGGGCTTGGCCTGGCGATCCTGCCGCGCGCGGCGGCGGCGCTCTATGCCCAGGCCCTCGGCCTGGTGCAGGTCGGCCTTGAAGGCATCGAGATGGAACGCGTGCTGCTGCTGGCCATGCGCAGCCGCGCGGAACTCTCGACGCCGGCGGCTGCCCTGGTGGACATGATCGAAAGCGCGGCGCCCTTCAGCGCAGCACGGCACTCTCCGAGGCCTGGCGAATGAGACGGTCGCGGTCCGCGGACAGAAGAAAGCCCTCGGCGAAGGCCTTTGCGACGGCGGCCCGCACTGCGGCGACGTAGCCCTCGTGGCTGCCGTAGCGCTCCTCGAGCGACAGGCGCGGGTCGCCGCTTGCGGCCCGCTCGGCGCGCGTGCGGGCGAACGGCACATAGCCGCCCACGTAGTTGCACACCTGGCCGCGGTGGAAGCCCTCGGCAGTGATGTTGAACCCCAGGTAGGTACCCAGCGGCGCCATCACCAGCACCGTGGGAACGCCGTCGATCTCGTTGCCGTCGGCATCGACCTTCGGCACCTTCATCGGGATCACTTTCCTGATGATCGGCGGCACGTTGGTGGGCACGCCGGACGCTTCCGAATGACTGAATTGCGGCCCCCAGTCGTAGTCGAACACCGGAAACGCAAAGTTCTGCGGCAGGAAGATCGAATCCGGAATGCCGGGCACGCCGCCCGGAAAGCCCATCGCCTTCATGTTGGCGTCGACCAGCGTCTTGGCCGCGAGCGTGGGCCACCGGCTGGGCGGCGGCGGCGTGCCGTTCAGCACCCAGTCGCGCATGGCCAGGCGCAGCACGTTGGTGATCTCCGTGTGCGGCACCGGGTTGGCCGCCAGCGTGCCGCGGCCGAAGCTGTTGCCGGGACAGGTGGGGCCGGTGGCGGCCGCGGGCATGTGCGCGAAGCCGCCCGCGCCGCCGCCATGGTGGCTGCTCGGCACGTAGTAGCGCCGCACGTTGCGCGGCAGCGGAATGTCCGCGTCGCCGGCCGTGCCGATCCACTCGGGCGTGAGTTTCAGCGCGTACACCTCGGCCGATCCGAAATGCTCGATCACCTTCGGGCAGGTGTCGTTGGCATCGCAGCGCGAGAAGATGCTGCCGGTCGGCTGATTGCGCACCGGGTCCGGCCAGTCCACCCACCACTGCGGACCTTCGCTGCCCTGCTGGTAGAGCTCCAGCACGCCATCCGGCTGGGCCCAGCGCGAGTTGGCGGCCACGCGGCGGCCCGCGATGATCGGCCAGGCCCCGTCGTAGACCTTGCGATTGCGCTCGTCCTGGTTCAGGCCCATGAAGATGAACTGCCGCACCATGTTCCCGGACTGCGACACGCCTCGCACGGCCGTGCCCTTGATGGAACTGGCCACCGGATTGCGCGTGCCGAAGTCGTCGGCCGCCTCGTGGCGAAAGAAGGCGCCGACGTCGCGGAACGCCGCCATGCCCACGCCCAGGATGTAGGCGTTGTGCGCGGGGTACACCACCTGGTAGAGCAGCTTGGAATCGAAGCCGTTGCGCAGGCAGATGTGCACCGGCAGGTTGCCGGGCGCATGGGCTGGGTTGTTGTCGATCGGCGTGCCGGGAAACGGATTGCCCGCATCGCACTTGGCAAAGGCCCAGTCGCCCGCCGCGATGGCGGGCCCTTCGGTGACAACGCCATCGACCGTTTCCTTGGTGTGCGTCTTCAGCGTTGCCTTGGCCGTGTCCAGCGTGGCCGGAAGGTAGGGCACGGGGTTGGTCTGCACGATCAGCGGCTGGGAGCCCGCGCCGCCCTGGTTGATGATCCGCGCGAACACCTGGCCCGTGACGGCCAGCCCATCGACCTTGGCGATGGGCACGGCCACCCAGTGATTCGTGCCCTCGGCCTGGTTGGCGGGAACGCCCGTGTTGCCAGCGTTGTCCGCCTGCCAGCCGCTGCGCAGGCCGACGTCGCCCAGCTCGCGTTCCTCGACGGCGAGCGTGCCGGCACCGCCGCGGTTGGGCACGTCATGCCAGAGGAAGCCGCTCGCGCGGTTCATGTCGACCGGCTTCGCCAGGTTGAACGTGGTTTCGTAGCGCACCTTGCCGTCGGCGTCTGCGCCCAGCTTGATGTCGGTGATGACGCTGTTGTGCGGATCATCCGGGTCGAGCTCGCCGAAGGCGCGGCCGCGAATCTGCTCATATGGAATCGACTGGCCCGCGAGCGGCGCGASGCTGTCGATCACGATGCGGGTGACGCGTGCCTCGGCCGGCGCGGCAACAATGACGATTGCCGCCGTGGCCATCGCCGCCGCGAGCCAGTGCAGGCGCGGCTGGCGCCCTATCGGGCTTCTGGGATGCATGTTGTCTCCTGTCTTTTTTGTGCGGATCCGACGGCGCCGGCGCTGTGCATCCTCACGATTCGAGGGCATGACGGCAATTCGCGTCTGGTTTAGCCGGTCTTAACCGATGGTTAAGGAGGCTTCCTGCGGGACTGTTCTGCCCAAAAAAGAACCCGCCGAAGCGGGTTGAGGGGTAGCCAAAAAAACCTTCATTGAAGGGTTCAGGGAGAACAGAGTCAAGACTCTTCGAATGGATGGCTACCGGGGCGGAATCTAGCAGAGCGGCTGTCCACCGAGTGCCGATACGCGACTCGCGCCACACGGCGCCGTGCATTCGTTCACGCTTTGGGCGGATGCGTTTGCGATGACTACTTTGGGCAGCTTCCTGGCCTGCAACAGCGGCTTACATAATCTCCCGACAAAACGGCCCCCCAGCTTCTGAGGGCGGCCAGGGAGCTTTCATGTCAATGTTCGATCGTGCGAGCTCGCTCGCCCGCGCCCGTAGGTCGCCCGCGTCCATGAGAAGGCGCGTGATCCTGCCCATCATCAAGCGCAGTTCCTTCGGCGGCACGTACTGGCAGCAGACGGGCGATCCCAAGGACGACAAGTGATGGACCAGCCAGTCGATGGAACACCGTTCGCGTTGGCGGTGAGGCAGTTGGGACGAAGGCCGGATCAAGCCGGCGCATCCGCGTCGCGGCGGCTCACCGTCTGGTGCCGAACGGGCTGCGGAGAGGCCGCGGAATGCGGCCCGCTCGGTTGGTGGCCATGCTGCAGCCAGCAATGCTGGGCGGCGTGGAAGGAATCCGAGGAGAACGCAGCGGCTCGCCCGAGCGGCACCCCAAGATGACGCGCGTCGCTCGCGCCCCAGCCTACCGCATCAGAGTTCGTCGCAATGGCAGCTGACAGGCTCACCATCAAGCCATAGCCGCGAGCTCAGGGATCGTTGGCTTCCGATGCGGCAGCACCCGCTTCGGCGGCGCTCGCAACCGCGTCGCAGGCGGCCCTCAATGCGGCCGCAACCTCTTGCGGCCCGCGGCGCAGTTCGGTGATGTCGCGCTCTCCAACGCAGTAGCCGTCGAGGCGCACGTAGATGCGCCTGAAGTCGCCGCCGAGTGCGCGCGCCACGTCGAGCAGGCAGTCGGCGAGCGTCGAGAAGCCGCCGTTGCTGTAGGAGCTGGGCGGGATCACGCCCTTCGAACGCGGCGCGCGAACGGAATAGGCGTACGACSCAGCCTCTTTCCGCAGCTCCACCACGGGCTGCAGGCCGCATTGAACGTCCCTTGCGCTTCTCATATGGCCGGAGTGTAAGTGCCCCCTAGGCCGGCAACCACGTGCATGCGAGCGCAGTGGGGGCTCTCACATCCTGCCCGCAAGCCACTGATGGACGGGGTGCCCCGGAGCCAGCATCAGCTTGAAGGCAATGGCCCAGCAAACCCCGTGAAAGAGGTAGATGGAAAGCGACCCCAGGATCGACGCGAGGTTGAGCAGCTTGGTGTGCGCGGTGGCCCGTACCACGCCCCAGCCCAGCAGCAGGACGAACGCGATCATGAAGAAGGAGCCGGTGCCCGGACCGAAGGCCCCGTCGTAGAACCCGATCACGACCGCGGCAGTCGCGCAGAAGGCCGCCATCGAAATTCTCTGCCCGGCGTCCTCGTCGGTCATCTTGGGCGACAGGGCGAAATACAGCGCCATGGCAATCAGGAGAAAGGGCAAACCGGTCTTCACCACCTGCTGCGGGACCGAACTGACCGCCAGCGCGCCAAGGACCGAGCCCACGCAAGCCAAGAGGGCCGCGGGCCAGATCCGCCTCCACTCGATCAGGCCTGCGCGCCCGAAGCTCGTGGTCGCGGAGACCGCCCCCAGGGTCGCTTGCAGCTTGCTCGTTGCGATGGCCGAGACTGGGTCGAGCCCCGCGATCACCAGCGCGGGCACGGTCACCAATCCGCCGCCACCTGCGATGGCGTCGAAGGCCCCCGCAATGAATGCAACGCCGGCAAGGATGCACAGGATGGCAAGCGAATGGTCGCCTGCCAGGAAGCTGATCATGTCCATAAGGCAGGGACCGGATGGGCGGACTCCATCGCCCGGATCGGCCGCGCGATTTCTTCTCCACGCGGCTCGCGCTGGACACTCATCGATCGGCTCCCTGTTGACTCAGAAGCCCGGGGCCATTGCGATCGAATGCCGGGCGGAGGCCCAGTATCTTGTGCCGCGCTCCTGCGTCCAAGCCCGCAGTCCCGCCCACTGGGAATGGACGCTTCTTTCTTCTGTCTCTTCAGTATTGGGACAGATACGACTTTTTCGTTTTCCATCTACCCCGAAGAGCGCCGCACCCACGGCTTCCCGTGGCATCCTGAAAAAGTCCGCATCGGGCCGGCGCGCTTTTTCCTGGCGCCACGCCCTGATGCGTCTCTTCAGGCCACCAGCTTCAAGGAAAACTCCGATGCAGCTTGGGCAAAGGATGCGTGCGTTCGTATGGGTCGGAAGCTGGGCGCTCGCGCTCGGAATGTGGAGTTGCGGCGGAGGGGGTGGAGGCGGCGGTGGCGGCGCCTTCGTGCCGGTCGCGCCGGTGGCCACCGCCACGCCGCCTGCGCCCGATGCGCCGGCAGCGCCAGCACCAGCACCAGCACCAGCACCAGCACCAGCACCAGCACCAACACCGGTGCCCGAGCCCAACGCGACGCCCGCCGAATCGCCGCCCGCCACCAGCCGCGTCGTCTCCGACACCATCACCTCGGCCAAGACAGGCGCAAGCTACGCGCTAGAGATCTACCTGCCAGCCTCCTACGACGGCAGTTCGAGGGCTTATCCGGTCATCTATGCAATGGACGCCGACGGGGTCTTCAATCCGCCCGACACGCGGTTTTCGGACCTCAGGAACATCCTCGAGCAGCGCCGCACCGAAGCGATCCTGGTCGGCATCGGCGGCACGGCCCGCCGCGAGCAGGACTACACAATGCCCGGCGCCGTGGCCTACCACGACTTCCTCGCGCTCGAACTGGTGCCGTTCATCGAGTCGAAGTACCGCGCCAATGCAACGAAGCGCCTGCTGACCGGCCTCTCGCTGAGCGGGAGCATGGCCGGCATTGCGCTGTTCCTCGAAGGCGCGGCGGGCAGCCTGGTGTTCTCGGACTTCCTGGCGTTCGAAGCCGCGTTCGACTTCCAGACAGCCGAGTACGAAGACCTCGAGCAGCGAATGCACGATGCGCTGGGCGACCGGCCGCTGCCTGCAACGCTGGTCCTCACGCGCTGCGACAACCGGGACGAGTGCAATTTCGAGCCGGTGGGCCGGATGCATGCGCGGCTCGTGGCGCGCGGCTACCCGGGCCTGTCGATCACCGAGACCACCTACTCGACGACGCACACCCAGACCGACATCCCGTCGTTCGCGGATGCGATCGCCAGGCTGCTGCCCTAGCGGCAAGCAGCCCCTTGCCAGCTCAGAAGCGGTCCTGCAGCCCCATGGCCGGATCGCTCACCGAATGCCGGCCGGTTTCGATGCGGCCGGCCAGGCGCCGGTAGAAGGAAGGATCGGCATCGCAGGTCACGACGAAGTCGTACCACTGGCCGCTCGCGTCCAGGCTCCAGCGCATGCCGGTCTCGCCGCCGCCCTTGACGCGGATGCTCCACGAGCCGTCGGGGTTGTGGCCGTAGGTGCCGTTGTCGCCATTGCCGTGCCCATCGCTGCCATGGCCGTTGTTGCCGTTGCGGTCCCTGCCGCCGGCCTGGTAGCCGTCGGGGCGCGGGTAGGCCTTGTTGGGCTGCACGGTGAAGCGGCAATCGCGCCGGCCGTCGTTGCGCAACTGCAGGTAGAGGTCGCCGCGGCGCGCGTCGTAGCCCACGCGGATCTCGGGCGCGGGCGCGCTGCCGGCGCGCAGCCGGTTCAGGTCGCCCTTGAACTGGCGGTGAAAGCCGTTGGGGCCGAGCACCCACAGGTCGTACAGGCCGGCGTCGTCGGCCATGGCGTTCCAGTGGCCGTCGAGCTGCTTGCCGGGCTCGACCACGTAGCGGCGCGGCAGGCGGTCGGACAGGTGCAGCTTGTCGTAGACGTGGAACACGGCGGCGGCGCGGCCGCTGTTGGCGAACAGCAGCTGGACGCGGCCGTTGAGCGCATCGCTGCGCGCGCTGGTGTGCAGCTCGTAGGGCAGCGCGCGCGAAGGGCGCACGCCGGTGGCCTGCACCGGCAGCTCGGCGTCGGCCGCCGGCACGATCTTGGGCAGCGCCTCTTGCGCGGCGGTCAGCGCATCGGCCTCGGCCTTGGTCTTGCGGCCGGGCAGCACGGGCAGCGGCTCGTCGTTGGGGCGCTCGAAGTTGAAGGCACTCGTGAGGTCGCTGCAGACGGCACGGCGGTACTTGCTGATCTGCGGCTCGGCCACGCCGAAGCACTTCTCCAGGAACATGAGCGTGGAGGTGTGGTCGCAGACCTGCGAGTTGACCCAGCCGCCGCGGCTCCAGGGCGAGACCACCCACATCGGCACGCGCGGGCCGGGGCCGTAGGGGCGGCCGTCCATGGCGGGCTGCTTGGGCGTGGCCGGCGTGTAGTTGTGGTACTCGACGGCCGTGTCGGCCTCGGCCAGCGTGGTGGCGCCGGCCAGCGAACCGTCGGGGTTGCGGGACGGCACCGCGGGCGACGGCAGGTGGTCGAAGAAACCGTCGTTCTCGTCGAAGTTGATGAGCAGCACGGTCTTGCTCCAGACCTCGGGATTGGAGGTCAGCGCGTCCAGCACTTCCTGCACGTACCAGCCGCCCTTGGCCGGGCTCGAGGGACCGGGGTGCTCGCTGTAGGCCGACGGCGAGATGATCCACGACACCGCGGGCAGGGTGCCGTTGCGGATGTCCTCGCGGAAGGTTTCGAGAAAGCCCTGCGGCATGGTGTTGCCGAAGCCCTTGGCCAGCGGGCTGAGCGCATCGTCGATGGCCGGGTCGTAGAACGGGCCGGCGGCGGTCACCGGCTGCGTGATGTCGGTCGCGGGARCGTACACGGGCCGGCGCGCCGCCGGCATCTGCTCGATGGCGGTGCGCCAGTGGCGAAAGCTCATCATCTCGTTGCAGCCGAAGTTGTCGATCAGGCTCTGGTAGACCTTCCACTTCACGCCGGCCTTCTCGAGCCGGTCGGCATAGGTGGTCCAGGTCCAGCCTTCGGTGGAAGCGCCGATGTCGTTGCCGGCATTGAACTGGTTGTTGAGCACCGCGAGCTGCACCTGGCTGCCGTCGGCGGGGCTGATGCCGTTGGGGCCATTGGTGCCGCTCCAGTAGAACAGCCGGTTCGCGATGGTGCCGGTGTGCATGCCGCAGTGGTAGTGGTCGCACAGCGTGAAGGCCTCGGCCAGCGCGCGCTGGAACGGCACCTCGGCGGTGTCGTAGTAGCCCATCGACAGCAGGTTCTTGATGTCGGGCCACTTGAACATGCGGCCGTGGTCCCACGCGGCCTGCGAGTCGGACCAGCCGTGCGGCGTGCTGCCCGCGCGCTGCGCGTTGCCCTTGCTCTCGTCGAGCCGGTAGGGCGTGTAGGTGCTGGGCGGCGTGGTCTTGGTGTAGGTCTGGTGGAAGATGGTCTTGCCGTTGGGCGCGGGCACGGCAAAGCGGTCGCCGTAGCCGCGCACGCCCTTGAAGGTGCCGAAATAGCTGTCGAAGGAACGGTTCTCCTGCATCAGCAGCACGACGTGCTTGACGTCCTTGATGGTGCCGGTCTCGTGGTGCGCGGGAATGGCCAGTGCGCGGCGGATGCTGGGCGGAAAGGTGGCCAGCGTGGCGGCGGCAATGCCGGAGCCGGTGGCGGACTGGAGGAACTTGCGGCGTGTGGTCATGGGGGTTTGTTCTTGGTCGTGGGAATGCCGGGACGCGGGTGGCGTCAGGGCGCGTAGCTCACGCTGGGCTCGCTGCCCGCGCCGGACGAGGCTGCATCGGTCTTGCCGGCCGTGCCTSCATTGGGCTGGTCGGAGGCGAGCGCCTTGCCCGAAGCGGCGGCGCCTCCGCTGAAGCCACTGCTGCCGCCTCCGCCATCACCGCCGCCGCAGGCGGTCAATGCAAGGGCCAGTACCGACAGTGCGAGCGGCGCGCGCAGGATGAATCGTGGATGCATGGATGAAGACACTCCTTTTTTCTCGAGGCGGTGGGATGGCCTCCAGCGTAAGAAAGAGCTGTGACATCGCGATGTAGCGGCGATGACGGCGCAGTCTCTGCGCTCGGCGCCTGCATCGTCTACAAGGAAAACCCGCCGAATCCAAACGTTCTACAGCCCGTGCGAAGGACTACGAAAAACTGCAGCCGGGCCCGCGCTCGCGCGATGCTCAGCCGCGGTGCCAGCGGCCGGACTCGGGGCAGAGGCTCGCCGGCTCGCCGTTGACGCGGACCTGCTCTTCATCGAGCTGCGAGGCGGTCGGCGCATCGACATCGAAGGCAATGCGAAGCGCGCGCCCGACATGCGCATCCTCGATCGGAAGCTCCCAGCTCAGGAACACCTGGGTGCAGTCGCGCCCGGGCGCGAAGCGGGCCGCGTCGAAGCCGCTGCGGCCGCGCTCGACAACGGCGTGCGGCTGCCCGGTGTCGAACACCAGGACCGCGCCGCGGGCGAGCGGAATCCGGTGGCCCGTCAACGGAAAGTGCACATCCAGCTGCCTGTCTTCGCTGAGGAACAGATTGCAGAAGGCCGCGCCGCCGTACTGCGCGCCGTCATGGTGGTAGCGGGCGCCGCGGCAGGCCATGAGGGCGACTTCGCTGGAGGCAAGCAGCGCTTCGGGCCAACCGATGGTGCGCGTCCAGTCGGACATGGCCTGCACGCAGCGCCGGTAGTCCGGCCAGCGCGCACGCGCGCGCGCCAGCGGCAAGGGCTCGACGTTGCCGGGTTCGAGCGCCAGGCGCGAGGAAACCTCGCGCTCCCAATCCGCGACCAGGCGCGCGGGAGGCACGGGCACATCGACCCTGCCCGACAGCACCACATCGCTCACGCTGCGGCTGCGCATGGCATCGCCGCTCAGGAAGTAGGAAACGAGGCGGTCTTCTCGCACGCGATGCGGTGGAGGGGAAAGGCTCATCCGCAGCAGTGTAGTGAGGCGGGTTGCGCATGCCCGCCTTCGCCGCGGGCGGCATCAGGGCCTGAGCGTGGGCTCCCGCTTCGCATGGGCCAGCGCGGCGAGCAGGCCCAGGCCCGCCATGGCCGCGGCCCCCCAAGCCACCGCGGGGCTGCACAGCATGCGGGCCAGCGGCGAGCGTTGTCCGCTGCCCGTTGCTATGCCCGTGGCGGCCTGCTCGAGCGGCGTGAGCGGCCGCGCGGTGTTCGGGTTTTCTTCGCCCTGGAGCACGGCCTGGGAAATTTCCAGCGGCGTCAGTTGATCGGCAACGGGTCCGGACAGCAATTTGTCGTTGGCGCGCATGGAAAGCCTTTCGTTCGAGGATGGGGTTGGCCGCGAAGACTCTCCCGGCGCCGGCCCGGCGCCCTACAGCCGGCAGCGGACTTTCGCGTAGGCCGAGGGCGCACACACACGGCGGCGCGGCTACAAGGACGCCACCTCGGTCTGCAGCACGCCGTTGCGCGCCACGACACGGCCGCCCGCCACCACCAGCCTGCGCACCGGCCGCGCGACCACGGCCTCGGCCACTGTCTGCGCATCGACCAGCACCAGGTCGGCGCGGCAACCGGCGTCCAGGCCATAGGCCTCGAAGCCGCAGCCGCGCGCGCCGGCGTGGGTGACGGTGTCGAGCGCCACGGCGAGCTCGTCGTCGCGAGCGCAGGTTGTAGCGCATGCCGATCAGCATCGCGCGCTCCAGCATGTCGGGGTTGCCGTAGGGCGACCAGGTGTCGCGGATGCCGTCGTTGCCGCCGAGCACCGTCACGCCGGCCTTGCAGCAGGCCATGAGCGGCGGCACGCTGCGCGATGGCGGCGCGCTGGTGACCAGCACCACGCCGAGCCTGGCCATGCGCGCGAGCAATGCGTCGCGCTCGCGCTCGGCCAGGTCGCCCAGGCAAAAGCCGTGGCTCACCGCGACCTTGCCCTGCATGCCCAGCGCCTCGGTGCGCTGCAGGATCAGCTCGAGCGAGAACGCGCCCATGGCGCCGGGCTCGTGCAGATGGATGTCGAGCGGGCGCTGGTGCCTGTCGGCAATGCCGAAGAGCACATCGAGCGAGCGCACCGGGTCGCCGTCGATCGCGCAGGGGTCGAGGCCGCCGAGCACATCCGCGCCCTGCGCAAGCGCCTGGCCCAGCAGTTCGGCCGTGCCCGGCCGGCCCAGCAGGCCCGACTGCGGAAACGCGACGACCTGGATCTGCAGCACCTCCGAGAGCGTCTGCCGCGTGCGCAGCGTGCCTTCGAGATGGCGCAGGCCCGCCTGTGTGTCCACATCGACATGCGTGCGCAGCCGCGTGGTGCCGCGCGCGAGAAAGGCCTTGGCCAGCACCAGCGACTGCGCGGCCGCGTCATGCCCGCTCGCATGCCGGAAGGCGCGCTCGTTCTCGATCTTGTCGATGAGGTTGGTGCCGACCTCGTTGCGGTACCAGTCCATGCCCCACAGCGTCTTGTCGAGGTGGGTGTGGCCTTCGACCAGGCCCGGCAGCAGCAAGGCGCCTCCGCCCTCCTCGACCGTTGCATCGGTGGGCGCGGACAGCGCGGCGCCGGCTTTCGCGATGCGGCCATCGCGCACCAGCACATCGGCGGGGGAAGCGCCCATGGGGCGCACATTGCGGATCAGGAGCGAGGGCATGGAAAGTCGGTCGATCGTTGAATGCGTGGGGATCAGGGCCGTGCGCAGCGTACCCAGATTCGGGCCCGCGGTCATCACGCGCACGTTTCGTTGCAGGCCGAAGTGTCCGTCCCGCGAACTCTCGATGATCGGCGCACCATGCCAACGACCCCGCTCGCCGCCGCCGCCAAGCCCGCGCCCCGCATCGCCTTCGAATGGATGCTGCTCGCGGTGCTCGCCACCTGCTGGGGCGCCTCCTACACCTTCATCAAGATCGGCGTGCAGACGCTGCCGCCCGTGACGCTGATCGCGGCGCGCACGCTGATCGCCGGCCTGCTGCTGCTCGCGCTGCTGCGCCTGCGCGGCGTGCGGCTGCCGCGGGAGCCCGCGATGTGGCGCCGCTTCGCGCTGCAGGCCTGCCTCAACAGCGTGCTGCCGTTCACGCTCATCGCGTGGGCCGAGCGCAGCGTGGATGCCGGGCTCGCCACCATCCTCAACTCGACCTCGCCGATCTTCATCTTCCTGCTGGGCCTGGGCGTGGGCGGTGCGGAGAAGCCGACGCTGCGCCGGCTCTTCGGCGTGGCGGCGGGCCTCGCGGGCATCTGCATGATCGTCGGGGTCGAGGCGCTGCACGGGCTCGGGCATTCGCTGCTCGCCCAACTGGGACTGGTGGCGGCAGCCGTCTGCTACGGCTGCGCGGCCATGTTCGGCCGCGTGTTCAAGGGACTCGATCCGATGGTGCCCGCCGCGGGCTCGCTGCTCTGCGGCGCGGCGATGCTGCTGCCCGCGAGCCTCGCGATCGACCGGCCGTGGACGCTCGCGCCATCGGCCGCGTCGATGATTGCCGTGCTGGCGCTCGCGGTGCTCTCCACGGCCCTCGCCTTCACGATCTACTTCCGGCTCATCAAGACCTTGGGGCCGATGTCGACGGCCGCGCAGGCCTACCTGCGCGTGCCCATCGGCGTGATGATCGGCGTGGTGTTCCTGGGCGAAGCGCTCTCGCCCACCGCGTGGGCAGGGCTCGCGTGCATCGCGGCGGGCGTGGTCGCGATGACGGTGCCCGCGCGCGGGGGCCCTTGAGCCCGCAGCCGCGGCGCCCCCTCAATCGATGCTGATGTTCGCAGCCCTGGCCACCTCGGCCCACTTCACGCGGTTGTCGTGCACCGTCTTCTTGAACTGCGCGGGCGATTCGATGCGCACGGTGTTGCCCTGGCTTTCGAAGCGCTCGCGGATCTCGGGCTGCTCGAGCACCGCCTTCACGGCGGCRTTGAGCTTGTCGACGATCTGCGCGTCGGTGCCCTTGGGCGCGAAGATGCCGAACCAGATCGAGCTGTCGAAGCCCTTGGTGCCCGGAAGGCCGCTGGAGGCGATGGTCGGCACCTCCTTGACCGCGGCCACCGGCGCGGCGGTGGTCACGCCCAGGAGGCGCACCTTGCCGGCCTTGTAGTGCGGCAGCACCGTCTGCACCTGGTTCATGATGCAGCAGGTCTCGCCGCGCACCACGGAGGTGATGGCCTCGGGCCCGCCCTTGTACGGCACGTGCACCATGTTCAATCCGAGGCGCGAATTGAACTCGGCAAAGGCCATGTGCGTGCCGGCGCCGTTGCCTGTAGACGCATAGTTGTACTTTCCGGGGTTGGCCTTGACGAGATCGACGAACTCCTTCAAGGTCCTGGCGTTGATCACCTCCGGGTTGATGGTGAGCACGTTCGAGACGTCGAGCACCGGCGCCACCGGCACGAAGTCGGCCTCCACGTCGAACGGCAGCTTCTTGTAGAGCGCGGCGTTGCTGCCATGCGTGGCGGCGGTGCCGAACGAAAGCGTGTAGCCGTCGGGCTTGGCATGGGCCACGTACTCGCTCGCGATGTTGCCGGCCGCGCCCGACTTGTAGTCGATGATCACGGGCTTTCCGAGCTGCCGCGCGAGCGGCTCCTGGATGGCGCGGGCCACCACGTCGACGCCCGAGCCGGCCGGAAAACCCATGATCAGCGTGACCGGCTGCTGCGGCCAGTCGCCCTGCGCAAAGGCAGCGGACGATGCGGCCGCGCCCAGGGCGGCGCCTGCCAGCAGCAAGGCCGGGCGCAGGCGCCGCGCGAAGAACGACGACGAGAACCTGAGGTGGCGAGTGAAGGGAGAATGGATCATGAATGTCTTTCCTCGATGCGGGCGGTGCAGCCCGGGATTGTGGCGCGCGGTTCATGCCCGATCCGGTATGAGCTTATGCGGCACGCAACCGCACCGAGCGATCTCTCCATAATCGCCGCATGGTCCGTCCCACCCAACAACTCCACCCCGCACGCGAGCCCGCGCCCGTGCGCGCGGCAGCCACCGTGCTGCTGCTGCGCGATTCAGAGGCCGGCATCGAAGTGCTGATGACGCGCCGCTCCGGCACTGCAAGCTTCGCGCCAGGCGCCTATGTGTTCCCCGGCGGGCAGATCGATGCCGCCGACGAAGCCGCCGCGCACATCGCCGCACGGCGGTCCACCCAGAGCAGCCTGCAGCTCACGCAGGCGATCGCGGCGATCCGCGAAGGCTTCGAGGAGCTTGGCGTGCTGCTCGCGCAGCATGCCGACGGCCGGCCCGTGAGCGCGCAGGACATCGCATCGATGGACCGCAGCACCGCGTCGCCCGTGTCCTTTGCCGAGCAATGCGCCGCGCGCGGGCTGGTGCTTGCCTGCGACCAGGTGTTCAGCCTCGCGCACTGGATCACCGACCGCGACCTGCCCAAGCGCTTCGACGTGCCTTTCCTGGTGGCGCGCATGCCCGAGGGCCAGGTGCCCACGGCCGACGAGAGCGAGCAGTTCGAGCCCTGCTGGGTGCGGCCGGCCGATGCGCTGGCGCGCCATGCGGCGGGCAGCTTCTTCATGATCTTTCCGACCGTGCGCACCCTGCAGCGGCTCGCGGCCTATGCCAGCGTGGACGCGGTGCTGCAGGCCTGCGCTCCCCAGGGCGGCGCCGAGCAGCCGCTGTGGACCAGCTGCCCGCGCGCGGGCCTGCTGCGCGGCCAGGACGCGCGCTACATGGAAAGCGATTCGCCGTACGGCGAGCTCGCGCTGGTGTGTCCCGACGGGCAGCTGCTGCATGCGCTCGACTGGCAGAGCGAGCGCGCCGTGCCGCTGATCAGGAACGTGCAGCGCCTGACCGCGCCCAACCCCGGCGCCATGACCGGCCCGGGCACCAACAGCTACATCGTGGGCGATGCGGCCACGGGCTACCTCGTGATCGACCCGGGCCCGAACGACGCGGCCCACATCGACCGGCTGTGGCGCGCCACCGAAGGAAACATCCGCATGATCGTGTGCACCCATTCGCATGCCGACCATTCGCCCGGCGCGGCGCCGCTGCAGGCGCTGTGCAAGCAGAAGCCGCCGATCCTCGGGCTGTCTTCGGCGCCCACCGCGCGTTCGTCGGCGCGCTTTGCCGCGGAGCGCGAACTGCGCGACGGCGAGCGCCTGGTGCTCAGCGGCACCACGGCCGAAGGCGAACCTGTCAGCCACACGCTGCGCGCCATCCACACGCCGGGCCACGCCGCCAACCACCTGTGCCTGGTGCTCGAGGAAGACGGGCTCCTGTTCTCCGGCGACCACATCCTGAACGGCAGCACCACGGTGGTCGATCCGCCCGACGGCGACATGAACGCGTACCTCGATTCGCTCGACAAGCTCGATGCGGCCTGCGAGGCCGGCGGCATCGATTTCATCCTGCCCGCGCACGGCCATGTCATCGGCAGCGCACGCAGCGCCATCGCGCAGCTGAAGGCGCACCGCCTGAAGCGCGAAGCCAAGATCGCCGCGGCCATGCAGAGGCTGCCCCAGGGCACGCCGGACGACTGGCTGCCGCTGGCCTACGACGACGTGCCCGAGCGCATGTGGCCGGTGGCCGCCCGGTCGCTGGCCGCGCACGTGGCGCGCATCCGGCAACGGGCCTCCGCGCCATGAGCCGCGCTTCCGAAGAAGAAGGCATCCGCCTGGCCAAGCGCGTGGCCGCCATCGCGGGCTGCTCGCGGCGCGAGGCCGAGCTGCTGATCGAGAACGGCGCGGTGCGTGTCGACGGCGTGCCGGCGCTGCTGCCGCAGTCGCGCGTGCACGATCGTCAGAAGGTCGAGATCGAGCCCGGCGCCAAGCCGGAGCCGGTGGTGCCCGTCACCCTGCTGCTGCACAAGCCGGCCGGCATGGCCACTGACACCGCGCACCGGCTGCTGGTGGCCGCCAATCATCACGAGCCCGAGCGCGCGGGCATGCGCTTCCTGCCCGCGCACGCCAAGGCGCAGCGCTGCATGACGCCGCTCGAAACCGGCGCCAGCGGCCTCGTGGTCTACACGCAGGAATGGCGCATCGAGCGCAAGCTGCAAGAGGACGCGGGCGTGCTCGAACACGAGGTGATGGTCGACGTGGCCGGCAAGCTCAGCCCCGAGCAGCTCGTGCGCTTCGAGCGGTCGCCCGCGCGCGTGAGCATCGGCCGCCAGGCCGACGAGCAGACCGGCCTGCGCTTTGCGCTCAAGGGCGCGCGGCCCGGGCAGATCGCGCACCTGTGCGACGAAGCCGGCCTGCGCATCCTGGCCATGCGGCGCATCCGCATCGGCCGCGTGCCGCTGGCGGGGCTGGAGCCCGGCCAGTGGCGCTATCTTTCGCCGCACGAACGCTTTTGACATCGAAGAAGAGGCACGCAAGAGGCCCGAAGAGGAATCGACGACAGGAGACCCATCCATGAAGTTCGGAACCCGGACCGCCGCACTCGCCTGCACCGCCCCTTTGGCGCTGGCAGGCTGCAGCTATCTCGCGCCATTGCTGCCCTCGTACGCGCCGCCGCCACCGCCGGCACCGCCGCCGGTCGTGTCGCCCAGCGGGCTCGCGCCGATCACCGAGGAGCAAGTGGAACGCATCCGCGAAGCCATCGTGACCAGGCCGCCCACGCCGGCCGTGGCCAAGGTGGTGCAAAGCGCGGCGCCCACCATCGAATCCTTCGTGCGGACCGAGGGCTGCATCACCGCGCGCAACGGCGCCGTGCTCAGCCCGTTCGCGGCGCCGGGCCGGCTGTTCGACGGCACCGGCTTCCAGGGCGGGCCGATGGCCGATATGCAGTACCACGACAAGACCGCCTGCGTGACGGTCAAGCGCATCCAGAACTGGAAGATGGTGTCGCCGAAGCGGCTGCGCTTCGAAGTGGTGTACGTGGGCGACGACGGCGAGGAGCGCTCGGTCCGGCGGCATGAGCTGACGCGCCAGCCCAGGGGCGGCTGGCTCTTCACGCGCTGACGCGCGCAGGCTACGCAGCCGCCTCCGCCCTCTTCTGCGCGCGCAGCGCCACCGCGAATGAGGCCTGCGCCACGATGCTGGCACCGGCCAGCACCAGCGCCGCCGCCATCGCGGGGTTGCGGTGCCCCAGTCCCGCCAGCGCGGTGCATGCGGCGCCCACCGCCATCTGCGTGGCGCCATAGAGCCCTGAAGCCGAGCCGATCACGAGCGGATTGACGCCGATGGCGCGCGTGAGCGCGGCCGGCGAAGCCATGCCCGCGCCCACGGTGTAGAGGAACATCGCCGCCACGATGAGCGGCACCGACAGCCGCTGCGCGAGCGCTGCGCCCAGCAGAACGAAGGCCGCGGCGCAGCTCAGCAGGTTGGCGCGCGTCATGAACCGGTCGAGGTTCGCGTGCACGATCAGGCGGCTGGTGAGAAAGCTGCCAAGCCACACGCCCGACACCAATATCGCAAGGTAGATGCCGGCCTCGTGCGCAGGGCGATGCAGCTGGTCGACGAAGATGAAAGGTGCCGACGCGATGAAGGCATACATCGACGTGGTGGCGCAGCCGCCGCCGATCGAAAAGCCAAGGAACGCGGGCGACGCGAGCAGCAAGCGGTAGTTGCGTGCCAACACCCGGCCTTCGACGCGCATGCCCGGCATGCCGGTCTCGGGCAGCAGCCTCCATGCGAACACGAGACCCGTGAGGCCGAGCGCGAACAGTGCATGGAAGATCGAGCGCCAGCCGAAGGCGCTGGCCAGCGCGCCGCCGAGCAGCGGTGCAATGCTCGGGCCGACGGTGACCATGAGGTTCATGAGTGCGAGGCGCTTCGTGGCTTCCTGCGGCTCGGCGGTGTCGCGCACCATGCTGCGCCCCAGCACCAGCCCCGCGCAGCCGCCCATGGCCTGGAACAGCCGCGCGGCGATGAGCGCATGGACATCGGGTGCGAGCGCCGCAGCAAGCCCCGCGGCCGAATAGAGCGCAAGCCCGCACAGCAGCACCGGGCGGCGGCCGTAGCGGTCGGCCAGCGGGCCGTAGGCGAGCTGCCCCACGGCCAGGCCGAGGATGTAGAGGCTCACGGTCATCTGCATCGCGCCCATGCCGGCGCCCAGGCCCTGCGCAGCAACGGGCAGCGCGGGCACGAAGATGTGCATGGCGAGCGTGCCGCTGAAGGTGACGAGCGCCAGCAGCCACAGCGGCGCATGCCGGCGCGGCGTGGAGGAAAGTGCGGCAGCGGCCATGGTCAGCGAGCCTTGACGGAGGTGGACGCGGGCGCGGCTTCGTTGGCCGCAAGGCCGGTGCCATCGTCCGGCTCCCAGCCGCCGCCGAGCGCCATGAACAGCACCACCTGGTCGTCGGCCAGTTGCGCCTCGCTGGCCGCGAGCGCCGCGTCGCTCGCGGCCAGCGAGCGTTCGGCATCGAGCGCGTCGAGGTACGCGGTGCGGCCGCCCTGGTAGAGCTGGCGCGCCTGCGCGGCCACCTTGGCGCTTTCGTCGCGCGAAGCCTGCAGCGCGGCGCGGCGGTCGAGCTCGCGCGCATAGGTGCCGAGCGCGGTCTCGGTTTCGCGCAATGCGGTCAGCACGGTGCCGTCGAACTTCGCGAGCGCGGCGCGCGTGCCGGCCTCGGCCTGGGCGATGCGGGCCTGCGCGATGCCGGTGTTGGGGAGGGTCCAGGAGATCAGCGGGCCCATGCTCCAGCCAATGGTGTCCTTGCGGCCGAAATCGCTGGCCGGCCCGGCCGACGAGGCCGAGAGCCCCAGCGTCACCTTCGGATAGAGATCGGCCGTGGCCACGCCGATGCGTGCGGTGGAGGCCGCCAGGCTGCGCTCGGCCTGGCGGATGTCCGGGCGGCGCCGCAGCAGAGCCGCGCCATCGCCCACCGGCAGCGTGCCGGCCACGCGTGGGGGCACGGTGCAGCCGGCCACCTCGCGCGGGAAGTCCTGCGGCAGGGCGCCGGTCAGCGTGGTCAGGCGGTAGAGCGCGCCCTGGCGCTCGGCCTGCAGCGGCGGCAGCGCGGCATTCAGCTGCTCCAGCTGCGCACGCGCGCGGTTGGCGTCGATGGCACCGGCGCGGCCCGCGCGCTGCAGGCGCTCGGTGACGTTCAGCGCGTCCTGCTGCAGCGCGACGGATTTCTGCGCGATCTGCAGGCGCAGCCCGGTCGAGCAGGCCTGCGCGTAGGCGCGCGCGGTGCCCGCGGCCACGTTCACGCGCACGAGGTCGAGCGCGGCCGCGGCGGCCTCGGTGTTGGCGCCCGCGGCTTCGATGCTGCGGCGTATCTGGCCGAACAGGTCGACCTGGTAGGACAGGGAGGCAGCCGCGCTGTAGTTGAAGCGGCTCGGCGGCTCATAGCCCTTCTGCAGCATCGACAGGCCCGACGC
>NZ_JBFTPJ010000022.1:0-14890 GCF_056398445.1 Variovorax sp. 01T439_2 | reverse complement strand
GCCTCAGCGAGCCCGGCGGCGCGGCGGGCGCGCGCTCCGCCGCGGCCTGGCTGTTTGCGAGCTTCGCAATCGCGCCCGCGCTGGCGGCGTGGCTGGTGGCGCGCTTCGTTGCCGCGCGCCGCCGATGAGGGCCATCGTATGCTCGGCGGTTCATCCAAGCGCGAAGGCATCTGCATCATGAAAAGAACCCGGGTCCGTTTCAACGCGTTGTGGCTGTGCCTTGCGTTCAGCTTCCTGCTCGCGGCTTGCGGCAGCAAGGAGGCCGAGCAGCGCACCGCCTTCATCGGCTTCCTGCAGGCCCGCGTGCTCGACAAGCCCGGCCTGCGCGTGCCCACGCCCACGGCCGACGAGAAGGCCTCCTTCGGCGACTATGCGCAGCACTACGCGGTGATCGCCGACTTCAACGAGGGCATGAACAAGTCGGTCAGCCAGCCGATGGGCCAGGTCATGGCCAAGGGCGCGCTGCGCTCGATTGCCGACCTGGCGTCGCGGCGCGACGACCTCAAGGCCGCCAAGGACGGCCTGGGCGGCCTGCGCAACGCGCTCGACCAGGAACTGGCCAAGGCCGATGCCGCGCACGCGAAGCTCAAGCAGCCCGACGACCTGAAGCAGGTCTACGACAAGGCCTACGAGAAGACCGTCTCGGCGCCGGCCGCCACCTTCAAGGAGGTGTTCCCTGCCCTCGACAAGGTGTTCGACGGCGCGCTCGCGGTGGGCGACTACCTCGAGCAGAACAAGTCGAAGATCCAGGTCTCGGGCTCGTCGGTCAGCGTGAGCGATCCGGCCGTGCAGGCGCAGCTCAACAAGATGCTGCAGGAGCTCAATGGCCAGTCGAAGGACATCAATGCCGCCCAAGCCAAGATGCAGGCGATGGTCCGAGGGTCCTGATCAGACGAAGTGGTCGAAGGAGCCGAAGCGCTGCGCCACCAGTGCGCCGCCGGCGTCCACGATGCGCAGGCCGGCTTCGGCGTCGATGCGGCCGATGCGCGTCACGCGCGTGGCGCTTTCCCTGCCGGCCTGTTCGACCGCGGCGCGCGCGGCGGGCGGTGCGGTGAAGACCAGCTCGTAGTCGTCGCCGCCTGAAAGCGCGCAGGTGCGCAGGATCTCGGTGCCGAGGCCGCAGGACGCGGCCGCGGCGATCACGCCGGTGGCCGCATCGGCATCGAGCGTGGCGCCCACCTTGCTCGACGCGAGGATGTGGCCCAGGTCGCCCACGAGGCCGTCGCTCACGTCCACCGCCGCAGAAGCCTTGCCCCGCAGCGCCTGCCCCAGCGCCACGCGCGGCGTGGGCTGCTCCATGCGCCTGCGCGCCTGCGCGAACACGTCGGCGGGCAGTGAGAGCGTGCCGCGGAACGCCTCGAGCGCGAGCCGCGCGTCGCCGAGCGTGCCGCTGACCCAGATGTCGTCGCCCGCGTGCGCGCCCGAGCGCAGCAGCGCCGCGCCGGCCGGCACTTCGCCGAACACGGTGATGCAGATGTTGAGCGGGCCGCGCGTGGTGTCGCCGCCCACGAGCTCGCAGCCGTGCTCGTCGGCCAGCGCGAACAGGCCGCGCGAAAAGGCTTCGAGCCAGGGCTCGTCGACACCGGGCAGCGCGAGCGCGAGCGTGAAGGCCAGCGGCTTTGCGCCGCAGGCCGCCAGGTCGCTGAGGTTCACCGCCAGCGCCTTGTGGCCGAGCCGCGCGGGATCGACGGTCGACAGAAAGTGCCGGCCCTCGACCAGCATGTCGCAGGACACGGCAAGCTGCATGCCGGGCGCGGGCGCGAGCAATGCGCAGTCGTCGCCCACGCCGAGCGGGGAACGCTTGGCGGGGCGCTGGAAGTAGCGTGTGATCAGGTCGAATTCACCCATGGGGCGAGCATAAGCGCTGAACCGCTCACCCCCGCGCGCGCCGGTTCGACATCACCACGTTGTCCTTCTCGATCGGCTGGCCCGCCTGCAGCGCGGCAATCCAGGCCTCGGTGCTTGCCACGGCCGCGAAGTTGCTGTGGAACACGACGCTGAAGACGCGGTGGATTTCCTCGGCGCTGACCTGTCCGGCCGCATTCGAGTACGGCAGCGCGCCGCTCGCGTCCGAAAGGAACTCCACGTTGAGGCCGCGATGCATGGCCTCGAACACGGTGGAGGCATCGCAGTTCTGCGTCATGTAGCCCACCACGCTGAGCGTGTCGATCTGGTGGCGCGCGATCCAGTCGGCAAAGTCGGTGCCGGTGAACACGCTCGGCAAGGTCTTGGTGATGAGGTGGTCGCGCGGCCGCCTCGCAATTTCCGGATGCAGCTGGCCGTTGTGCGCGTCGGCCTGGAACACCGGCGCGCCCTTGGGTGCGTGGTGCTGCACCACGACCACCGGCGTGCCGGCCGCGCGCGCGGCGTCCATGGCCTGCGCGATCTTCGGCAGCGAGCTTTCGACCGGCGGGTACTCGATGGGCAGGCCGCCGCCTTCGAAGTATTCGTTCTGCACGTCGATCACGACGAGGGCGCGGCGCGGGGCGGGGTGGTTGCTCATGGTGGGTGGCTCCGTGTTGCAAGTGGTTGGGATGGCCCGATTGTTCGCGCTGGAGCCTTCGCCAGAAAGTGGCCCGAAAGCCATTCATCGATAAAATCGGGCCATGGCTCGAAAAACCCGGGAAACCATCGCCGTCGTCGCCTTCGACGGCATCAGCCCCTTTCACCTGTCGGTGCCGTGCATGGTGTTCGGCGAAGACCGCACGGAAGCGGGCGACCCGCGTTTTCGCCTGCAGGTGTGCGGCACCGAGCCGGGCCCGCTGCAGACCAATGCGGGCTTCACGCTCGGGGTGCCGCACGGGCTCGAGGCGATCCGGCGTGCGCAGATCGTGATCGTGCCCTCATGGTGCGACGACGGCCGGCCCGCGCCGCCGGCGCTGATCCGCGCGCTGCAGGCGGCGCACCGGCGCGGCGCCATCGTGGTCGGGCTGTGCCTGGGCGCCTTCGTGCTGGCCGAGGCGGGCCTGCTCGATGGCCGCCCGGCCACCACGCACTGGAACCTGGCCGAAGCCTTTGCCAGGCAATATCCGAAGGTCAGGCTGCAGCCCGAGGTGCTGTATGTCGACGACGGCGACGTGCTCACCTCCGCCGGCACGGCCGCGGGCATCGACTGCTGCCTTCACCTGCTGCGCGTGCGCCATGGCGCCGAGGCGGCGAACCGCGCCGCGCGGCGCATGGTGGTGGCGCCGCACCGGCAGGGCGGACAGGCGCAGTACATCCGCCAGCCGATGCCCGCCGCGGCCGAGGGCGATCGCCTTGCGCCGCTGCTCGAATGGCTGGGCCGCCACCTCCAGAGCCCGCACGAGCTCGACAGCCTTGCGCGGCGCGCACTGATGAGCCGGCGCACCTTCACGCGGCGCTTTCGCGAGGCCACCGGCACCACCGTCGGCCAATGGCTGCAGAACCAGCGGCTTGCGCTCGCGCAGCGGCTACTGGAGACCACCGACCGGCCGGTGGAACGCGTGGCCACCGACGTCGGCTTCGGCTCGGCGGTGTCGCTGCGAAAGCACTTCGCGGCGGCGTTCAAGGTGTCGCCCACGGCCTACCGCAGGCAGTTCTCGCAGGAGGCGGTGGCCGCCTAGGCTCCGCCGCCGCGAAAGCGCAGCGCCGCCTGCCGCACTACCTCGGCCAAGAGGCGCTCCTTGCCCTGCTTCTCGCGCAGCCAGCGCGCATCGTTGCGGTTGGCTTCCACGCTGGTGCGCAGCTCGCCGAGCGCTTGCGTGGCGTTGAGCGCCTCGCTGTGCCATTCGAGCTGCGTCATGGTCATGAGGATGTGGTCGCGCAGCGGCATGTGCTGGCCGCTGGCCGGGTCGACGTATACCGCATCGAGCCCGAAGCGGCAGGCCTGGAAGCGGTTGTAGGTGTAGACGAGGTAGTCGTCCTCGGTCGGCTCGAAGGGCTGCTCCTGCAGGAACCATGCGGCCAGCGACTGCACGTAGCCCGCGAGCGCGGCCGCGCGCTCGACGGTGAGCGGCGTGTCGAACACGCGGATCTCGATGGTGCCGAACTCGGGCTTGGGCCGGATGTCCCAGTAGAAGTCTTTCATGCTGCGCACGACGCCGGTGCGGGTCATGCGCTCGAAGTACGCTTCGAACTCCTTCCAGCTCAGCGTGAAGGGCGCGCGGCCCGAGAGCGGAAACGCGAACACCGAGTTGAGCCGGGCCGAGTCGAACTGCGTGTCCTGCCCCTGCACGAACGGCGACGAGGCCGACAGCGCAATGAAGTGCGGGATGTAGCGCGACATGCGGTGCAGCATCAAGAGCGCCGAATCGGCATCGGGGCAGCCGATGTGCACGTGCTGGCCGAAGATGGTGAACTGCTTGCTCAGGTAACCGTACAGCTCGGACAGCTCGCGAAAGCGCGGCTTGTCGTAGATGCGCCGCTCGTGCCACTGCTGGAAGGCATGCGTGCCGCCGCCCACCACCGCGATGTTGAGCTTGTCGGCGTTCCTGATGAGCGCCTCGCGGATCGGCGAGAGCTGCGTGATCACGTCCTGCGCCGAATGGCAGATGTCGGTGGAGATCTCGATCATGCTCGAGGTCATCTCGGGCACCACGCTGCCGGGCAGCGGCGTCTGCGCCATCAGCCGCAGCATGTCCTCGGCATAGGGCGCCAGGTCGTAGTCGTGCGTGTTGACGAGCTGCAGTTCGAGCTCCACGCCGAGCGACAGCGCTTCGGAGCGGTTGAAGGGCTCGAGCTTGACCACGCGGCTCGCGGGGTCCGCGGGCAGGGCGGGCGAGCGGAAGTCGTCGCTGTCGGGCAAAGGCATGGCCGCGGTCATCGCTGCGTGTCCTCCGTGGTGCTGAAGGCCTGTGGGGTCCAGGGCACCGAGCTTTCGCCCACCGCGTGGATGGCCACGGTGGCGAGCACGGCGCCCATCACTTCCATCAGGAGAATCGAGGGCAGGGCCACCTGCGTGATCATGGTGCCGAGCAGCGGCGACGCGGTGGTGAAGTTGGAGGCGATGAGCAGCGCGATCGACGACAGCGGCGACATCGCGCAGCCCACCCAGAAGGCCTGGTTCCAGCTCGCGCCGCTGCCCGGGTTGGCAATGGCCACGCCGGCGATCTTGGCGAACAGGCGGATGCCGATCACCGCCAGCACCACGCTGGCCACGGGCAGCGTCCAGTCGGCCTGCGCCGCCACGATCGACACCAGCACGAACATCAGCATGGTGAGCAGCGACGAGGCCGTGCCGAGCTGCCGCTGCCAGGCCCAGGGCTTGGGATTCAGCGTCTTGAGCAGCACTCCGCCGATCAGCGCGGCCAGCGGCGCCGAGCCGCCGACGTGGGCCGTGAGCGCGCTGGCGGCCGCAATGAGCGCGAGCAGCAGGATCGAGGTGTTCTCGCTCGTCGGGCTCATGAAGCGCAGCGCCGTGCGCAGCGCCAGCGCGAGGATGGCACCAACCACGAACGACAGGCCGAGCACCACCGCCACCGGATAGAGCTTCTGCAGCAGCGTCTGCGGCGCCCGTTCGATCAGGCCGGCCTGTGCATAGCCGAGCGCCAGCGCATAGAAGGTGTTGAGCGTGGCCAGCGTCATGGCGCGCTCGGTCACCGGCCCCGAGGCGCGGGTGTCGATGATCACGCGGCTCAGCACCGCCGGCGAGGCGACGATGGCCATCAGCGCGATGGGGTTGGCCACCGGATCGGGCAGGCCCAGCAGCTGCAGCATCCAGAACACGCCGAAGTAGGTGAGCGTGGCCTCGAGCAGGCTCTGCACCAGCACCATCGGGTTGTGGCGGAACCAGCGCAGCGGCAGCCGGCCGCCGGCCTCGAACAGCRCCACGGCCGCGCCGAGCTCCAGCAGGAACAGGCTGATGCCGCGCAGCGGCCAGATCGCGCCTTCGAAACCGGCCAGGCCGGCCACCGCGCCGACCATCGAATAGCCCACCACCTTGGGCAGGCCCAGGTAGCGCTGCACCAGGTGGCCGGAGGCCGCCGCCGCGGCCAGCAGCAGCGACCACAGCACCGTGGGCAGGCCGGCCGAAGGGCGCAGCCACTCGGACCAGAAGCCCAGCAGATCGTTGATGAGATTCGTCAAATTCATGCAGGTAGAAAAAAGCTGATGGGCCGGCTGCGCCAGCGCGCCCAGATGGCGCTGCGGATGCGTGCGCGGTCACCCAGGCTGACGCTGTGCGCGCGCAGCGCCAGCCGGAATGCGAAATAGAAACTCACGCTCACATTGAGCGCGCCGATCACGGGAATAGCCGCCACCGCCCACCACAGCGCGGGCTGCTGGAGCACCGCCATGCCCGTGGAGGCCGCGGCCGCCGCGATCTGCCCGGCCGACAGTGTCACGTGGCGCACGTCCAGCCCGAGCCCGAAGAAACCCGCGAATGCGGGCAGCAGTCCGAGCATGAGCCCGAGCGAGATGTTGGAGGCAAAGCCCGATATGTGCGTGCGCATGAAGGTGGCCCAGCGGCGGGCGCGGGCGGCACCCAGAAAAGCGCCGATGCGAGGGTTGTAACGCATGGCGGAGTCCAGGCGATGCAGGACAAAGGCGTTTTCTGTCCAGCCCCCGACGATGCTGGCCGCGAACAGCAGCACGCCGGTCAAGGCCGCGAAGAGCGCGGTCGGGCCCGCCAGCGAGAGCGATTGCAGCGTGGCCGCGGCATGCGCGGTGTCCAGCAGCGGCCGGCCGAGCGCGAACTGCACCAGCAGGGCGAGCGCCAGCATCGCGGGCACCACCAGCCCCACGTTGCCCAGCACGGCCGCCACCTGCGAGCGCACCAGGTTGGCCACTTCGTCGACGAAATCGGCCACCGCGGCATCGGTCTTGATGTCGCGCAGCCGCGCTGCCATGGCGGGCGCCGTCATCGCGGGCTGCTTGGTGGCCAGCGTCAGGTGCAGCAGCTGGATCGCGACAAAGCTCGCGGCATACATCAGTCCCGACCAGAGCCCGCTCCAGAAGGCCGACAGCGCGAGCGAATAGATCCCGAACTTGAGCAGCACCGTCAGCGCAGTGAGCGCGCCGCCGCCCGCGGCCTTGCGCACCATCTGCAGGTAGCTGGCGCGGTCGCGCGTGATGTAGTGCTCGCCGGTCTCGGCGCTGCGCTCGGTCACCTTGGCCGCGAGCATCGAGGAATTCGACGCGATCAGCGCGCGGATGCTGTTGCGCTCGCCGCCGGCCAGCACCAGCCGGCCCACCAGCCGCGCCACGCTGGGCGCGGGTGCGGGCGAGATCAGGCAGTCGAGCAGCTCGCGGATGCGCAGCACCCGCTCGCGCAGCTGGCGCAGCCGGAACACCAGGCCGACCGAGATGCCGTTGTCCTCCAGGTGCGTGTAGACCGAGGAGGCGCTGGCGCGGCAGGCGTCGAGCCGGTCGCGGAAGGCCAGGAACGCGGCCTGCAGCGCGTCTTCGTCGCGGGGTGCCCGGAACATCTGCTCGCGCAACGCGTCGAGATCGGACATCAGCGCATGGAAGGCGCGGCTCTCGCTCGCCGCGCTCATGCGCAGCCGCAATTCGGGCGAGAAGCCGGCCGCCACCACCTGGCTGCTGCAGTAGGTGACGGCGTCCATCACGGTGTGGCGCCAGCGCGGAGCGCCATCGATGTCGTCGAGTGCGGCGTCGGCCAGCAGATTGCCGATGCGCGCGAGCTGTGCGTCGTCGAGCAATGCGATCCAGCCCGCGTCGAACGCGCCGGGCAGCACCATGCGGAACAGGTCCGAGGCGTCGGTGGTCTCGGGCGTGCCGGGCAGGATCTTGCGGCGCAGCCGTTCGGTGAGCTCGCTCACGAAGGCGGTGCGCGGCGCAAAGCCGTAGTCCGCGAGCAGCGTGGTCAGGTCGACCGCCTGCGTGAAGGCGCGCCACCATGCACGCAGCCGCCCGCGCAGCTCGGGCCGCGCCTCGACCGCGTCGAGCAGCAGCGACACCCGCCCCACCGCCGCCTGCGGCGACGCACGGTCGCCGCGCAGCCAGTCGAAGACGTCGATCAGCCAGATGTGGCGCTGCGCCACATCCGCCGTCGGATCAAGCCGGGCCAGCAGCCCCTGCAGGTCAAGCGATGCAGCAGCCATGAAAAAACTTAAAAAGGAGAACCAAATACCAGAAACACCGAGGAACCGGCTCCGCCGGGCCTCAGGTGTTGCCCCCGGTGAGGGGGAGGGAGAAGCGACACGAAGTGCGCGGAGCCTGGGGGAGTGCTAGTGCAGTACGCGTGAAACGGGCGCCCCGCCGATGTCCGCCTCCAGCACGAACATCGGAATCGGCACGTCGAAGCGCTCGCCGTCTTCCGTCACCATGAAGTAGCTGCCGTGCATGGTGCCGCTGGGCGCCTGCAGGCGGCAGCCGCTGGTGTAGCGGAACGATTCGCCGGGCGCCAGGAGCGGCTGCTGGCCGATCACGCCCAGGCCCTTGACCTCCTGCGCATGGCCCGAGGCGTCGTTGATGAGCCAGTGGCGGGCGATGAGCTGGGCGCTGGTCTCGCCCTCGTTGGTCACGGTGACGGTATAGGCAAAGGTGTAGATCTTGTCCTTGGGCGAGGACTGGTCTGCGAGATAGCGCGGTTCGACCTGGACGCGGATGGGGCTGTGCGGCATGCGCGCGATGGTAACTGGAGCCTTCTCTTGCACTGCTTTCCGGGTTTTCCGCCGGCTGCGACAATCGGGGGCATGAGCAGCACGCCGTTCCGCATCGCCCCCTCCATTCTCTCGGCCGATTTCGCCCATCTGGGCGACGAACTGGCCAAGGTCATCGCCGCCGGCGCCGACTGGATCCATTTCGACGTGATGGACAACCATTACGTGCCCAACCTGACCTTCGGCCCGATGATCTGCAAGGCCCTCAAGCCCTATGCCAAGACGGCCGACGGCGAGGCGGTGCCGATCGACGTGCACCTGATGATCCAGCCGGTCGACGCGCTGGCCGCCTCCTTCGCGGAAGCGGGCGCCGACTACATCAGCTTCCACCCCGATGCCTCGCCGCACGTGAACCGCAGCATCCAGGCCATCAAGGGCGCGGGCTGCAAGGCGGGGCTGGTGTTCAACCCGGGGCTGGGGCTGGAGGCGCTGGACTGGGCCATCGACGACATCGACCTGATCCTGATCATGTCGGTGAACCCCGGCTTCGGCGGGCAGAGCTTCATCGATTCGGCGCTGCGCAAGATCGAACTCGCGCGCAAGCGCATCGAGCAGAGCGGGCGCGACATCCGGCTGGAGGTGGACGGCGGCATCAAGGTGGACAACATCGCGCGCGTGGCGTCGGCCGGTGCCGACACCTTCGTGGCGGGCAGCGCGATCTTCAATGCCAAGGACTACGCGGCGGTGATCTCGGCCATGCGCGACCAGCTGGCAGGCGTGGTCGGCAAATAAAACCCCGGCTCAGCGCTTGACCTTGTCGTTGTAGACGCGGTCCGTGACCGGCCCGCGGTCGGTGTCCACGCTGCCGCGTTCGATGTCCTCGTGGCCCTTGCGGCCGATCTCGGGCGGCTTTCCGTTCGGCGTTTGCTGGCTGTCGGAAGACTCGTCGCGCTCGTGCGGCAGGCGCGGCGCCGAATCGCCGCCCTGCCGGGTCTTGGTGTCGCCGCCGCCGGCGTCCCGCAGCGGGTCGCTCGGGTCGGCCGGATCCTTGGTACGGGGCTTGGTGCTGCTCATGGCGCTCGGTTCCTTTTTGCTGCGGTGTCTGTGTGCATCCACGACCGAGCCTGCATGGCGCGCCGCCCGCAGCCGGTAGGACAGCCCAGGCATGCCCTGTAGGCACGGCGCGCCGCTATGAAACGAGTAGCGTCTTTGCGCGCAGGGGAAGGCCTCCGCAATAATCGCCCGGATGTCCTCCGATCCTCTTGCCGCCGCTGCTGCCGCCACCGACAACCTGCGCATCCATACCTTCGCCGCGCTGGAGCCGGGCCCGCGGCTGCTCGTGCTGGGCGGCGTGCATGGCGACGAGACCTGCGGCACCGCGGGCATCGAGCGCGTGCTGGCCGAGCTCGACGGCGGCACCTTCCGGCTGCGGCGCGGGCAGCTCACGCTGGTGCCCGTTGCCAACCCGCTGGCGCGGCGGCGCCTGCAGCGCGAAGGCGAGCGCAACCTCAACCGCCTGTTCAAGCCGAGCGCTGCGCCCGCGGACTACGAAGACCGGGTCACCAACGTGCTGTGCCCCATCATCGAGCGGCACGACGTGCTGCTCGACCTGCACTCCTTCCAGAGCGAGGGCGAGGCCTTCGCGATGATCGGCCCGCGCGACAACGCCGGAACGCTCGAGCCCTTTGCACGCGCCAGCGAGGAAGGGCTGCTTGCGCTGCACCTGGGCACGCCCATCGTGGTGGAGGGCTGGCTCGACATCTATGCCGCCGGGCTCGCGCAGCGCTCCGCCGGCATCGCGGTGGGCGAGGACGCGATCGACTTCGGCCGCGGCACCAACGAATACATCCGCAATTGCGGCGGCTACGGCGTCACGCTCGAATGCGGCCAGCACCGGGACCCGAAGGCGCCCGAGGTGGCCTGGCGCGCCATCCGCCGCGCGCTCGCGCTGCTCGGCATGGCGGCGCTGCCACAGGGCCTGGCGGGCACGCCGCCCGCGCCGCCCCGGCTGCTGCGCCTGGCGAGCGTGACCGACCGGCTGCACGAGGACGACAGCTTCGTGCGCGACTGGGCCACCTTCGATGCGGTGCAGCGCGGCGAACCCATCGGCATGCGCCGCGACGGCACGCTGGTGAGCGCGCCGGACGACGGCTTCATCGTCTTTCCCAACGCGCTGGCGTTGCCCGGCGCCGAATGGTTCTACTTCGCGCGCCCGAGCGAGCGCGTGCTCGGGTCCGTGGCCGCCGTCCGCGCCGCCTGAACCTACGGCAGGCGCCGCCGCGCTCCTACATCGCCGAGCGGCCCGGGGCGCAGAGTCTCGAGGCTGAAGGAGTGTGTCCATGGCAGTCTCGAAAAAAGCCCCCGCGCCGCGCGTCCTGTGGAAGGGCGCGATCAGCTTCGGCCTCGTCCACATCCCGGTGGCGCTGTACTCGGCCACCACCGACCACGGCATCGACTTCGACTGGCTCGACAAGCGCACGATGGACCCGGTCGGCTACAAGCGCATCAACAAGAAGACCGGCAAGGAGATCGCGCGCGAGAACATCGTCAAGGGCATCGCGTACGAAGACGGCGAATACGTGGTGCTGAGCGACAAGGAGATTGCCGACGCCTATCCCAAGACCACGCAGACCATCGAGATCGAGAGCTTCGTGCCCGCCAACGGCATTCCCTTCGTCTACCTCGAGCGGCCCTACTACGTGGCGCCCATCAACCGCGGCACCAAGGTGTACGCGCTGCTGCGCGAGACGCTGCAGCGCACCCAGCGCATCGGCGTGGCGCGCGTGGTGATCCAGACCAAGCAGCACCTGGCCGCGCTCGTGCCCGTGGGCCCGGGGCTGGTGCTGAACCTGCTGCGCTGGGGCGCCGACATCCGGCCCTGGACCGAACTGCCGCTGCCCTCGGAAGACGCGAAGAAGGCGGGGCTGCGCGAGCACGAGATCAAGATGGCCGAGCAGCTGGTCGAGGACATGAGCGCCGAGTGGGATCCGGACGACTACAAGGACGAGTTCAAGGACGAGATCCTGCGCCTGGTCGACCGCAAGGTGGCCGCGGGCCAGACCGAGACCGTGACGCAGATCGAGCCCGAGGAGGGCCAGGCGCTGGAGAGCCGCGGCGCGAAGATCATCGACCTCACCGAGCTGCTGCAGCGCAGCCTGCGCAAGGGCGGTGGCGGCGGCAAGGCGGCCGCGGCCGGCGAAGACAGCGGCGATGAAGAAGAAGAGGCGCCCGCGGCAACCAAACCGAGGTCCAAGGCCAAGCCCCGGGCCCACGGCAAGACCGCCGCAAAAAGCAGCAGTAGCGGCGCCGCGCGCAAGCGCACTCCGGCCAAGAGCGCCACCGCCCGGCGCCGCGCGGCATGAGCGCGCGCATGGCCACGGCGCAGAAGGCGCCGCGCATCACCCACGCGGAGCGCCTGATCGACGCCGCCAGCGGCCTCACCAAGGGCGATCTCGCGGCCTACTACGCGCGCGTGGCGCCGCTGATGCTGCCGCACCTCGAAGGGCGCCCGGTGGCGCTGGTGCGTGCGCCCGACGGCGTGGGCGGCGAGCTGTTCTTCCAGAAGCATGCGCAGCACAGCGACATCGCGGGCATCAAGCTGCTCGATCCCGCGCTCGACCCGGGCCACGACCCGCTGCTGCAGATCGACACCGCCGAGGCGCTGGTCGGCGCGGCGCAGTTCAACACCGTCGAGCTGCACACCTGGAACGCCACCTCGCGCGCCCTCGGCAAGCCCGACCGCATGACCTTCGACCTCGATCCCGGCGAAGGCATCGACTGGCAGCAGATGCAGGAGGCGGCGCTGCTGGTGCGCGTGCTGCTCGACGAGCTCGGCCTGCCGTCGTTCCTCAAGACCAGCGGCGGCAAGGGGCTGCACGTGGTGGTGCCGCTGCGGCGCCAGTTCGGCTGGGACGAGGTGCGCGGCTTCTCGCGGGCCATCGTCGAGCACCTGGCGCGCACCGTGCCMGAGCGCTTCGTGGCCAAGAGCGGGCCGCGCAACCGCGTGGGCCGGATCTTCGCGGACTACCTTCGCAACGGCTTCGGCGCCACCACCGTGAGCGCATGGTCGGCGCGCGCGCGGCCGGGCATGGGCGTGTCGGTGCCGCTCGCCTGGGAAGAGCTGCCCGACCTGGACAGCGCCGCCCACTGGACGGTGGCGAACATCGGCCCGCGCCTGGCCACCGGCAACACGCCCTGGGACGCGATGGAGCGCAGCCGCACCGGCCTGCGCGCCGCGATGCAGATGCTCGGCTTCCTGCCTGAGTGACTGCGTGAGCGGGGCCGCGGGCCTACTGCGGCACTTCCTCGGTCGTCACTTCGAAGCGCTTGAGCGAGTTGGCGCCGAACACCATGGTGATCGGCACGTCGGCCGCGTCGCGTCCGCGCGCAATCACGATGCGGCCGATGCGCGGCACGTTGTGGCGCGCATCGAAGGTGTACCAGCGCTCGCCCAGGTACACCTCGAACCAGGCGCTGAAGTCCATCGGGGAGGGCACGGGCGGAATGCCGATGTCGCCCAGGTAGCCGGTGGCATAGCGCGCGGGAATGTTCATGCAGCGGCACAGCGTGATCGCCAGGTGGGCGAAGTCGCGGCACACGCCCGTGCGCTCGCGGAATCCCTCGAGCGCGGTGCGCGTGGCGCGCGCGCTCTGGTAGTCGAAGCGCAGGTGCTCGTGCACGAAATCGCAGATGGACTGCACGCGGTGCCAGCCCGGCGCCACGCTGGAAAAGTTGCTCCAGGCGAAGGCGAGCAGTTCGCTGTCGACCTCGCAGTAGCGGCTCGGCAGCAGGAAAGGCAGCGTGGCGACCGGCAGGTCCGCCGCCGCGTGCTCGGCGGCGCCGAAGTCCACCGGATCGGCCCAGCCCGGGTCGAACACCACCGCATGGTTGCGCAGCCGCACGCTCGCTACCCCCGCGGGAATGCGCACGCGCGCGCAATGGTTGTCGAAGCCGTCCACGTAGTAGTCGGTATGCAGCGGCGGCGTGAGGGTGACGTGCTCGCCGTCCTGCAGGTCCGCCGCGCGCGAGGGGTGGACATGCAGCATGTAGACCAGTGCGGTGGGCGCCGTGACGGCGAGTTCGATGTCGAAACCGATCTTGATCTGCATGTTTCTTTCTTTCTTCCCTGTGTGAATGGCTTCGGTCCACGAATGCCCAAGCAGGCTTCGTGCCGACCGTGTTCGATGCTACGGCTGCGCACCGGGCGCGGATGCGGGCCGACACGCCAGCCCGCGTAGGCGGCAGCCAGCCGCTGTCGGTGCGCTCCTACCGCGTAGACGCCGCCTCTCCCACAAGCGCGGGCGAGGCGCCACTACGGGTAACAGTGTGAGAAAAACATAACCTTTGGATTCGCTCGCAACTGCCCCCGCGAACCCGCTTTCGTGGCTTCATGGAGGCCGCAGCGCAAGCATCGAGTTGTTCAATCTGATCTGCTGGAGCGAATCATGGATCTGTCGTCGCTGTTCGATTCACTCACCGGTGCTTGGGGGGATGAAATCCTGTTCTGGGTGGTGGCCGCCGTGGCGGGCTTCATCTGCCTGATTGCGCTGGTGAACGTGCTGGACCTCTTTCTCGACAACGAAGCCGACCCTCCCATGAAAGACCCTCGATGACGCCTCAGAACAAGGCTGCCGCCGGACGCCGCTCTAAGGCCACGGACGGCAGCAACGCCAAGCAGCAGCAGCTCGATGGATTCGCAACCGATCATGCGCCCAATCTGACGACCAACCAGGGTCTTCAGATCCCCGACAACCACAATTCGCTCAAGGCCGGGGTGCGCGGGCCCACGCTGCTCGAAGATTTCATCCTGCGCGAGAAGATCACGCACTTCGACCACGAGCGCATCCCGGAGCGCGCGGTGCATGCGCGCGGCTCGGCGGCGCATGGCTATTTCCAGGTCTACAAGTCGATGTCGCAGTTCACCTGCGCCGACTTCCTGCAGGACCCGGACGCAAAGACGCCCGTTTTCGTGCGCTTTTCCACCGTGGCCGGCTCGCGCGGCTCGGCCGACACGGTGCGCGACGTGCGCGGCTTTGCCGTCAAGTTCTACACCCGCGAAGGCAACTACGACCTCGTGGGCAACAACATCCCGGTGTTCTTCATCCAGGACGCGATGAAGTTTCCCGACCTGATCCACGCCGTGAAGCCCGAGCCGCACCACGAGATGCCGCAGGCCGCCAGCGCGCACGACACCTTCTGGGATTTCGTCTCGCTCATGCCCGAGAGCACCCACATGCTGATGTGGGCGATGAGCGACCGCGCCATTCCGCGCAGCCTGCGCATGATGGAAGGCTTCGGCGTGCACACCTTCCGCTTCGTCAACCTGCGCGGCGAGAGCCATTTCGTGAAGTTCCACTGGAAGCCCAAGC
>NZ_JBFTPJ010000021.1:0-15044 GCF_056398445.1 Variovorax sp. 01T439_2 | reverse complement strand
GCGGAGCCCAGCGTGGCGGCCATCGTCAAATGCGCGGCCTGCGGTGCGCCCGCCAGCGCGCACCTGGTCGCCGATGCATGTGCAGAGGCCGGCATCGACGTGCCGCCCGCCTTCGTGATCGAACGCGATGCGACGCTGGCCGAACTCGAAGCCACGCTGCTCGAGGTCCGGGAAGGCACGCACGGCCACTACCTGGGTGCCGAGGGCCTGGCCGAACGCATCGAGCATCTGCAGACCTTCAGGCTCTGAGGGTGCGCGGCGCGGCCGCCGTCAGCCGCCCGTGCAGTCAGCCGCCATACAGCCAGGGCTGGTCCAGCAGCCGCGCGCCCAGCGCGCGCATCGCCAGGTCGCGGCCGACGCGCACCGCACCGGCCGCATGAAAGATCCGGCCGTTGCGCCGGGCCTTGGCCTGCACGAGCGCGTTGCGCTGCCAGCGCGCCGCGGCATAGCGCGCGAAGGCGGCCGGCACGTCGGCCGCATCGCCTTGGCCCAGTGCCTCGGCCAGCGCCACCGAATCTTCGATGGCCATGCCCGCGCCTTGCGCCAGGTAGGGGACCATCGGATGCGCGGCATCGCCCACCAGCGCCACGCGCTCATGGGCCATCTCGGCCGCAGAGGCCAGCGGCGGCCGGTCGCTGAGCGTCCAGGCGCGCCAGCCGGGCATGGCTTCGAGCAGTGCCTGCAAGGCGCGCCCGCTGCGGCCCGTGGCCTTTTGCAGTGCGGCGAGGCTGCTGGCCTGGTCCCAGTCGCGTGCATCGCCGGCCGGCGCCGATTCCGCGATCACCACCACGTTGAGCCAGTCGCCGCCGCGCACCGGGTACGCCACCGCATGCAGCTGCGGGCCGAGCCACACGTCGATCCGGCCGCGGCGCAGGGCCTGCGGCAGCGCGGCCTGCTCCGCCATCGCGCGCCAGGCCGTGTGGCCGGTGGCGCGCGGCGGCTCGGCCGCGGATGGCGTGTCGAGGCGTTGCCGCGCGAGGCTCCAGAGGCCGTCGGCGCCGATCAGTGCCTCGCCTTCCCAGGCCCGCGCGCCGCTGCTCGAGATGCACACAAGATCGTCGCTGGTCTCGACCTGCGCAATGCGCGCATCGGTCACCAGCGTGCCCCTGCCGCGGGCGCGCACCGCTTCGAGCAGCAGCGCATGCAGGTCGGCGCGGTGCACGCAGAGATAAGGGGCGCCGTAGCGCTCGCGCATCGCATCACCCAGCGGCAGGCGGGCCAGTGCGGCGCCGCTGCCAGCGCTCTGCACCACCAGGGCATCGGGCCGGGCGGCGATGGCCTCCAGGCCTTCGGCCAGGCCCACCTGCGCGAGGCGCCGCGTGACATTGGGTCCCATCTGGATGCCGGCGCCGATCTCGGCGAACGCGGGCGCCTGCTCGAAGACATCGGCGCGGTGGCCGCCGCGGGACAGCGCCAGCGCAGCAGAAAGCCCCCCGATGCCGCCCCCGACGACGAGGATGTGCGTGGGCATCGGCCTCAGCGGCTGTGCGTGGACAGCGGGCCCTGGCCGGCTTTGTCGGATTCGGGTTGGGGGGCGGCCGTCTTGGGACCACAGCTGCCGCAGCTGTCGCAGGAGCCGCAGCCCGAGGTCTTGGCAAGCGAGGCCGCCAGCTGCTCGGCGCGCTCCTGGTCGACCAGCCCGGCACGGTGCGTGCCGGCCGCGAGCCTGTGCGCGGCACTGCGCCGCCAGCCCGCAGGCATCCAGCGCCAGACCGCATAGAACGCGGCGGCCGCGACGATCAATCCGACGATCAATTGCTGTGTCATGTCCGTTTACTCCAACGCGCGTTCGAGACTAACCCAGAAACATCGCTCAAGCCTTGCGGCAGGTCATCCCGCGCCCAGCGCCAGCGCCACGCGGTAGGTGATGAAGCACGCCATGTAGGCCAGCGCGAACAGGTAGCCGGCCATGATCCAGACGTACTTCCATGAGCCGGTTTCGCGCTTGACCGCCGCGAGCGTGGAAATGCACTGCGGCGCAAACACATACCAGACCAGCAGCGACAGCGCCGTTGCGAGCGACCAGCTGCCCGCGATCAGCGGCTCGAGCTGGCCGGCCACGTCGTCGCCGCTGGCCGAGAGCGCATACACCGTGCCGAGCGCGCCTACCGCCACTTCGCGCGCCGCCATGCCCGGCACCAGCGCGATGGAGATCTGCCAGTTGAAGCCGATGGGCGCGAAGATGTGCTCCAGGCCGCGGCCGATCATGCCCGCCAGGCTGTACTGGATGGCCGGGCCCGTGGCGCCTTCGGGCGGCGACGGGAAGGTCGACAGGAACCACAGCAGGATCGTGAGCGTGAGGATGATCGTGCCCACGCGCTGGATGAAGATCCAGGCCCGCTCGTAGAGCCCGAGCGCCAGGTTGCGCACATTGGGCCAGCGGTAGGCCGGCAGCTCCATCATCAGCGGCGAATGCTGCTTGCTGTCGCGGAAGCGCTTCATCACCCAGGCCACCGCCATGGCCGACACGATGCCGAAGACATACAGCGCGAACAGCACCACGCCCTGCAGGTTGAACACGCCGCCCACGGTGCGCGCGGGAATGAAGGCCGCGATCAGCAGCGCATAGACCGGCAGGCGCGCCGAGCAGGTCATGAGCGGCGCAATCATGATGGTGGTGATGCGGTCGCGCCAGTTGCTGATGGTGCGCGTGGCCATCACGCCGGGAATGGCGCAGGCAAAGCTCGACAGCAGCGGAATGAAGGAGCGGCCCGACAGGCCCACCGTGCCCATCACGCGGTCCAGCAGGAAGGCCGCGCGCGGCAGGTAGCCCGAGTCTTCGAGCGCCAGGATGAACAGGAACAGGATCAGGATCTGCGGCAGGAACACGATCACGCCGCCCACGCCGGCAATCACGCCATCGACCAGCAAGCTCTGCAGCATGCCTTCGGGCATGTGGGCCTTCAGCAGGTTGCCCAGGCCCTCGGTGCCGGCCTTGATGGCGTCCATGGGCACGTTGGCCCAGCTGAACACGGCCTGGAACATCAGGAACATCGTGACCGCGAGCACCAGCAGGCCCCACACCGGGTGCATCACCACGCGATCGATGCGGTCGCTGGTGGCCAGGCTGCCGACCGGCTCGTGCACGGCCAGGCCGAGGATGCGGCGCACTTCGCGCTGCGTGGCCAGCACGTCGTCCAGCCCCGGCGCCTGCCAGGGCAGCGGCGCCGCGGCGGCCACGGGTGCATCGAGGGCTTCGAGCAGGCCCTGCGCGCCGCCCGACTGCACGCCCACGGTCTCGATGACCGGCACGCCCAGTTCGCGCGACAGCACGGCCGTGTCGACCGCGATGCCCTGCTTCCTGGCCATGTCGGTCATGTTGAGCGCCACCACCATCGGCAGACCCAGGCGCTTGGCCTCGAGCACGAGCCGCAGGTTGAGCCGCAGGTTGGTGGCATCGGTCACGCACACCAGCAGGTCGGGCAGGGGCTCGCTGCTCTTGCCCGTGACCACGTCGCGCGTCACGGCCTCGTCCACGCTGAGCGCGTTGAGGCTGTAGGCGCCCGGCAGGTCGAGCACGAACACGCGCCGGCCCGACGCGGTGCGCAGCGACCCTTCCTTGCGCTCGACCGTCACGCCGGCATAGTTGGCCACCTTCTGGCGGCTGCCGGTGAGCAGGTTGAACAGCGCCGTCTTGCCGCAGTTCGGATTGCCCAACAACGCGATGCGCGCAGGCTGCGCCGTGGCCGCAAGGCGCCCCGGTCCCTGGATGACGGCCTCAACCATGGCTTGCGCCCTCCGGCACGCCGGGTGCCACGTGGATCAATGCGGCCTCATGGCGCCGCAGTGCGAAGGTGGTGTGGCCCAGCCGCACCGCCAGCGGCTCGCGCCCCGGCAGGCCGCGGGCGACGATGCGCACGGCCTCGCCCGGCACGAAGCCGATCTCGGTCAGGCGCAGCACGAGCTCGCGGTCGTCCGCGCCCTCGGGGCGGGCCACGTCGAGCACCGTGGCCCACTGGTTGTCGGGAAGCTGGTCGAGCCGCAGGCCGGAAGATGCCGGCGCGGCCCCGAAATGGTTGGTTTGCACGGTAAGAAAGTGCGCCGGATTCCAGGCGCGCCAATGGAGCAAAAGCTAGATGCTATCAATTCTCAATCGCAGAAACCTGACGAAGCCCCTTTGACCTCGCGGGCCGGGTTCTTTTTTTGCGGGTTTGCGGCCGCCCGGGGCGCATTCAGCCCAGTTCGAGGATGCGCGCCGACACGGCATCGCCATCGACAATGAGTTCGGCCACGGCAATTGGCAATTTGAATCGTCGCGGGCCGGCGCTGCCCGGGTTGACGTAGAGCACGCCCCCGCGCTCCTCGATCTTCGGCTTGTGGGAGTGGCCAGAGACCACCACGCGGACGCCGGCGGGGGCGGCGGCGAGCTGCGACAGGTCGTGCACCGCATGCACGAGCACGCTGCCCACCTGCAGCAAGGCCGTTTCCGGAATGCGGCCGGCCCACGGCGCGCGGTCGTTATTGCCGCGCACCACGGTCAGCGGCGCGATGGCGGCGAGCGCCTCGAGGATGCCGGCATCGCCGATGTCCCCGCCATGCACGATGAAGTCGCTGCCCTGCAGCGCCGCCACGGCCTCCGGGCGCAGCAGGCCGTGGGTGTCGGAGATGAGGCCGACGCGGATCAAGCCGCGAGCAGCTGCCTGAGCACGAAGGGCAGGATGCCGCCGTGCTTGTAGTAGTCGACCTCGATCGGCGTGTCGATGCGCAGGCGCACCGTCACCTCCTGGTGGCTGCCGTCGGCGCGATGCACCACGAGCTTCACGTCCATCTGCGGCTTGAGTTCGCCGCCGATCACCACGTCGATCTGCTCGTCGCCCACGAGGCCCAGCGTCTGCCACGAATCGGCGCCGCGGAACTGCAGCGGCAGCACGCCCATGCCGACCAGGTTGGCGCGGTGGATGCGCTCGAAGCTGCGCGCCACCACGGCCTTGATGCCCAGGAGCTGCGTGCCCTTGGCAGCCCAGTCGCGCGAGGAGCCGGTGCCGTATTCCTCGCCGCCGAACACCACCGTCGGCACGCCCTGCGCCATGTACTTCATGGCGGCGTCGTAGATGAACATCTTCTGGTTGCCCGGCTGGAACAGCGTGACGCCGCCCTCTTCCTGCGTGCCGTTGACGTCCGGCGGAATCATCAGGTTCTTGATGCGCACGTTGGCGAAGGTGCCGCGCATCATCACGTCGTGGTTGCCGCGCCGCGAGCCGTAGCTGTTGAAGTCGGCCTTGGCCACGCCGTGCGCCTTGAGCCAGATGCCCGCGGGCGAGCTCTCCTTGATCGAGCCGGCCGGCGAGATGTGGTCGGTGGTGATCGAGTCGCCGAAGAGCGCCATGATGCGCGCGCCCTTGAAGCCCGCGTCCGAGGCGTGCGGCTCCATCTTGAAGCCCTCGAAGAACGGCGGCTCGGCAATGTAGGTGGAAGAAGGCCAGTCGTAGACCTGCCCCGTCGTGCCCTTGATGCTGCTCCAGAACTTGCCGGGGTCGGTCTTGACCTTGTCGTAGTTCGCGCGGAACGACTTGGCGTTCATCGCGTAGCGCAGGTTCTGGTCGATTTCCTTCGGGCTCGGCCAGATGTCGCCCAGGTACACGTCCTTGCCGTTCTTGCCCTTGCCCACGGGCTCGGTCATCAGGTCGACCATCACGTTGCCCGCGATCGCGAAGGCCACCACCAGCGGCGGCGAGGCCAGGAAGTTGGCCTTCAGGTTCGGATGGATGCGCGCCTCGAAGTTGCGGTTGCCCGAGAGCACGGCCGCGCCGACCAGGTCGTTCTTGACGATGGCGTCGTTGATCTCGGGCGTGAGGTCGCCCGCGTTGCCGATGCAGGTGGTGCAGCCGTAGCCGGCGAGGTAGAAGCCCAGCTTCTCGAGGTACGGCAGGAGGCCCGCCTTCTCGAGGTATTCGGTGACGATGCGCGAACCCGGCGCGAGCGAGGTCTTGACGTGCGGCTTGACCGTGAGGCCCGCCTCCACCGCCTTCTTGGCCAAGAGGCCGGCCGCGAGCATCACGCTCGGGTTGGAGGTGTTGGTGCACGAGGTGATGGCCGCGATCAGCACGTCGCCGTTGCCGATGCTCACGCCGTCCTTGGGCGAGGTGGGCGCCGTGGCGCTCACATGGGCCGCTGCCTTGGTCGAGCGGTTGTCCACCATCTCGACCAGGTCGCGCGGCGCGCCCGGCGGCGGCGGCGCGGCTTCCTCGTCGCCGCCCTGGCCGTTCACGGCGAGCGGGTAGCGCAGCTTGAGCCGCTCGGCCGGCTGGTTGAAGCCGTTGGCATCGTTGGGCTTGCTGAAGAGCTCGGCGAACTTGGTCGACAGGTGGCCCAGGTCGATGCGGTCCTGCGGCCGCTTCGGGCCCGCCAGGCTCGGCGACACGGTGCCCAGGTCGAGCTTGACGATCTTGGTGTAGTCGATGTCGCCGGGCGCCGGCATGCCGAACAGGCCCTGCGCCTTGTAGTAGGCCTCGAAGCGCTCGACCTCCTCCCTGGTCCGGCCGGTGCCCTCGAAGTAGGCCACGGTCATTTCGTCGACCGGGAAGAAGCCCATGGTGGCGCCGTACTCGGGCGCCATGTTGCCGATGGTGGCGCGGTCGGGCACCGCGATCGAGGCGGCGCCGGGGCCGAAGAATTCGACGAACTTGCCCACCACCTTCTCGGCCCGCAGGATGGCCGTGACGTACAGCACCAGGTCGGTGGCCGTGACGCCTTCGCGCAGCTTGCCGGTGAGCTCGAAGCCCACCACGTCGGGCGTCAGCATGTACACCGGCTGGCCCAGCATGGCGGCCTCGGCCTCGATGCCGCCCACGCCCCAGCCGACCACGCCCACGCCGTTGATCATGGTGGTGTGGCTGTCGGTGCCCACCAGCGAGTCGGGGTAGTACACCGGCACCTCGGCGTTGTCGTTCGAGCTCTTGTAGACGCCGCGCGCAAAGTATTCGAGGTTGACCTGGTGCACGATGCCGAAGCCCGGCGGCACCACGCCGAAGGTGTCGAAGGCCTGCATGCCCCACTTCATGAACTGGTAGCGCTCGTTGTTGCGCTGGAACTCGAGCTTCATATTGAGGTCGAGCGCCTTGGGCGTGCCGTAGTAGTCGACCATCACCGAGTGGTCGACCACCAGGTCGACCGGCACCAGCGGCTCGATGGTCTTGGGCGACTTGCCGAGCTTGGCGGCCACGCTGCGCATGGCGGCCAGGTCGGCCAAGAGCGGCACGCCGGTGAAGTCCTGCAGCACCACGCGGGTGACGACGAACGGGATCTCGTCGATGCGGTCCGCATTGGGCGCCCAGCGGGCCAGCTCTTCGACGTGCTTGGCCGAGACCTTCTTGCCGTCGCAATTGCGCAGCACCGACTCGAGCACGATGCGGATCGACACCGGCAGCCGCTCGACGCTGGGATATTGCTTCGCCAGCTCCTTCAGCGACCAGTACTTGCCGGACTTGCCCGATGCGGTCTTGAAGGTCTTGAGGGTGGACGCAAAGGCGTGCGCCGGTGCTTTGGCCATTGAGGAACTCCTGATTGTTCGTGGAAGCTCTTCAAGGATAGCGGGGAACGATGTCAGCTGCTGTAGTCTGTCTTCCAACCCGGTCCTTCGGCCCGCGGCGTTCCTCATCGCGAAAAATGCCGGATAAATGGGCGTTGCCGGCATCCCGCGCCCTCAGGCCAGGGCCATGTCCGCACCGCCGCGGGTGCGGCGCAGGCCGGTCCATTGCAGCTCGGCCAGCACCACCACGCACAGCGCCTGCGCCAGCACCCAGGCCGTGCCCAGCGCGGTCACGGCGAACGCGCCGCTCACCAACAGCGCGATGCAGGCCACGGCCCAGCCGAAGTTGCCGGCCACCACGAGGCCGACCAGCGTGCGCGGCGGCGTGCGGCGGCTGGCCATCAAGGCCGCGGCAGCCGCGTAGGCCAGCAGGAAGACACCGGTTCCCATGAGCAGCGGCGCCGGCAGGCCGGTCAGCCCGGCGAGCGCGCCGGTGAACGCGACCTGCAGCGCACCGGTCGCGGCGCAGGACGCGGCGTCGGCCCACATCACGTTGGGCAGGAAGCGGGGGGATGCAAAGACGGACACGAGAATCTCCTTCGGGTGGTACGCCGCAAGCCAATCCTGCCGCGTTGGAGCCAATGATTCCGTTCGGCCTGCGTCGCGTCGATGACCTCGGAGGTCATGGCGCGGCATCGGCGCCGCGCCAGAATGCGGGCCATGAACACCACCCGCATTCACTCCACCGCTGCCGGCCAGCCCGGCGCGCGCGATCCGTTCGGCGCCCACCTGCGGCACTGGCGCACCCGCCGGCGGCTCAGCCAGCTCGACCTGGCGCAGGAAGCCGAGGTCTCGACCCGCCACCTGAGCTATGTGGAGACGGGCCGCGCCGCGCCCAGCCGCGAGATGGTGCTGCGCCTGGCTGAGCGGCTCGACGTGCCGCTGCGCGAGCGCAATGCGCTGCTGGTGGCCGCGGGCTTCGCGCCGATGTACCGGCAGCGCTCGCTCGACGACCCGGCGATGGCCTCGGCCCGGCGCGCGGTGGACCTGGTGCTCAAGGGCCATAAGCCCTTCCCCGCCCTCGCCGTCGACCGGCACTGGAACCTGGTGGCGCACAACGCGCTGGTGCCGATGCTGATGGCCGGCGCCGCCCCCGAGCTGGTGAAGGCGCCCATCAACGTGCTTCGCCTGAGCCTGCATCCCGAGGGCCTGGCTTCGCGCATCGCCAATCTCGCGCAGTGGCGCGCCCATCTGCTCGAACGGTTGCAGCAGCAGATCGCGGCCACCGGCGACACCGTGCTGCAGGCCCTGCACGACGAGCTCGAAGCCTATCCCACGCCACAGGTGAGCCACGACACACCCGCTGCCGACACGGAGCTGTCGGGCGTCGTGGTGCCCTTTCAGCTGGCCACGCCGAACGGGGTGCTGAGCTTCATCAGCACCACCACCATCTTCGGCACGCCGGTGGACGTCACTTTGCAGGAACTGGCGGTGGAGTCCTTCTTTCCGGCCGATGCGCAGACGGCCGCGGCGCTAACTGCGCTGGCGGCGCAGCCGGCCGGTTGAGCGCCGCGCGCGCCTGCTGCTGCGCGGGGCCTTCGAAGTCGTCGACCTGGATCACCTTGTCGGCGGCCTTGAGGTAGGCCAGCGCCAGTCCCGGATCGGGCGCCGAGCCTGCGGCTTCCTCGAACGAGCGGGTGCGCCGCAGCGCCTTGTCGAGCATGGCCGCGGTGTCGCCGCCGAGCTGCTCGCCCAGCTCCAGCGCATGCATCAGGTCGCGCAGGCCGCCGGCCGCGGGCTCGCTGAGGTCCGGCGCCAGCCGCTGGACGATGCGCGGATCGGTGCGCAGCAGTTCGGCCAGCGCCATCAGCTGCACGTCGCGCAGCGGCGCCAGGTGCGCGGTGCGGCGCAGCACCAGCGCGCCGATCACGCGCCGCCCGGCAGTCGGCAGGTTGGCATACAGGTCGCGCAGGATCTTCCCGGCCTCGTCCAACTGCAGCCGGATCGCGGCCTGGGCAAAGGGCAGCAATTCGGGCGCCGCGTCGACCCGGTAGCGCCATACGCTGGCGCTGGCCAGGTACAGGTGCGCGAGCACGTCGCCCAGCCGCGCCGACAGCAGCTCCATGCGCTTGAGCCGGCCGCCGAGCAGGCCCATGGCCAGGTCGGCGGTGAGCGCGTACTTGGCGCTCATGCGCGCGATCAGCCGCGCCTCGCGCGCCAGCGCCTCGGGCGGTTCGCCCACTACCGGCGCGCCGAACAGGCTGTGCCACAGATTGGCAGCCACATGCCTGCCGTGCGCGACGAGCGCACGTCCCAGCGCCTTCTCGTCGCGCGCCTGCACGGCCGCCATTTCGGCCAGCACATGCGGATGGCAGCGGATCGCGCCCTGGCCGAACACGATGAGCGCGCGCGTCAGGATGTTGGCGCCCTCCACCGTGATCGCGATCGGCGCCTGCCGGTAGGACACGCCCAGCAGGTTCGACGGCCCGGAGATGATGCCCTTGCCGCCCAGGATGTCCATGCCGTGGTTCACGGCGCGCCGCCCGGCCTCGGTGAGCTGCACCTTGAGGATCGCGCTGGCCACGCTCGGCCGCTCGCCCTTGTCCAGCGCGGCCGCGGTGAAGCGCCGCGCCGCATCGCTCGCATAGAGCTCGGCCGACATCTGCGCGACCAGGCCCGCAACCGCATGGAACTTGCCGATCGGCAGGCCGAACTGCTCGCGGATCTGCCCATAGCCGTTGCTCACGTAGAGCGCCGTCTGCTGCATGGCCGAGCCGAGCGCGGGCAGCGAGATGGCGCGGCCCGCGGCCAGGCACTCCATCAGCATGCGCCAGCCCCGGCCCACCTGCTTTTCGCCACCGATCACCCAGTCCACCGGCACGAACACCTGGCGGCCATGGATCGGGCCGTTCATGAAGGCGCTGTCCATCGGGCGATGGCGCCGGCCGATCTCCATGCCTTCGTGCGGCACCGGAATCAGCGCGCAGGTGATGCCGAGTTCGCGCTCGCCCTCGGGCCTGCTCTCGTCCACCGCGTGGAAGGCCAGCCCCACGACGGTGGCAACGGGCGCGAGCGTGATGTAGCGCTTGTCGAAGTCGACCAGGAAGCCGCGCGTGCGCCGGCCGCCGAATTCGCGCTCGACCATGACCCCGCGGTCCGGGATGGCGGCCGCGTCGGAGCCCGCATAGGGCGAGGTCAGCCCGAAGCATGGAAGCTCGCGGCCATCGGCCAGGCGCGGCAGGTAGCGCACCTTCTGCGCGTCGGTGCCATAGCGCAGCAGCAGCTCCGCGGGCCCGAGGGAGTTGGGCACCATCACCGTCACGGCGGCGGCGATGTTGACGGTGGCGATGCGCGCCACCACCGTGGCATGCGCGTAGTGGCCAAAGCCAAGGCCGCCGAATTCCTCGGGAATGATCATGCCGAAGAAGCGCTTGTTGCGCAGGTAGCGCCACACCTCGGGCGGCAGGTCGCGCGCCTGGTCGATGGCGTGGTCGTCGAGCATGCGGCACAGCTCGCGCACCTCGCGGTCGATGAAGGATTGCTCGCGCTCGCTGAGCCGGTTGGGCCCCATGGCCGAGAGCAGGTCGAAGTCGGGACGCCCCGCGAAAAGCAGGCCTTCGAAGCCGACGGTGCCGGCCTCGAGCGCGGCGCGTTCGGTGTCGCCGAGTGGCGGCAGCGCCTTGGAAAACGGCCGCATGGCCCATCGGCCGATCAGAGAGGCCAGAGGCATGGCGTGTCTCCTTGTTCTCCGCGACAAGCGGCGGAGAAAGGCCATTCTTGTCAGAGAGGCCGGCTTTCCCGGCCGGCCAAGGGCGCCCCTGCGTGTCGGAGATTGCCGGGCAGCCGGATAAAAGTGCCACCCCAGACGCAGGAAAGCCCCGCCGAAGCGGGGCTCCCATCCAATGCGCGAAAGCGCCCGAGGATCAGGCCGCGACTGCGGCGCCGGCCTCGGTCTTGTAGTCGTCGATCTTGTCGAAGTTCAGGTACTGGTAGATCTGCGCGCTCGATGCGTCGAGCACGCCCGTGGCGGCCATGTACTCCTCGCGCGTCGGGATGCGGCCCAGGCGCGAGCAGATCGCGGCCAGCTCGGCCGAACCCAGGTACACGTTGGTGTTCTTGCCCAGGCGGTTCGGGAAGTTGCGGGTGCTGGTCGACATCACCGTGGCGCCTTCGCGCACCTGCGCCTGGTTGCCCATGCACAGCGAGCAGCCCGGCATCTCGGTGCGCGCACCGGCATTGCCGAACACGCCGTAGTGGCCTTCCTCGGTGAGCTGGTGCGCATCCATCTTGGTGGGCGGCGCGATCCACAGCTTGACCGGGATGTCGCGCTTGCCTTCGAGCAGCTTGGAAGCCGCACGGAAGTGGCCGATGTTGGTCATGCACGAGCCGATGAACACTTCGTCGATCTGGGCGCCGGCCACGTCGCTCAGCGTCTTCACGTCGTCGGGGTCGTTCGGGCAGGCCACGATCGGCTCGTGGATGTCGGCCAGGTCGATCTCGATGACGGCGGCGTAGTCGGCGTCGGCATCGCCCTTGAGCAGCTGCGGGTCCGCCAGCCAGGCTTCCTGCGCGGCGATGCGGCGCGCCAGCGTGCGGGCGTCGGCATAGCCTTCGGCAATCATCCACTTCATCAGCGTGATGTTGCTGTTGATGTACTCGATGATCGGTTCCTTGTTCAGGTGCACCGTGCAGCCGGCGGCCGAACGTTCGGCCGAGGCGTCGCTCAGCTCGAAGGCTTGTTCGACCTTCAGGTCCGGCAGGCCCTCGATCTCGAGGATGCGGCCCGAGAAGATGTTCTTCTTGCCCTTCTTCTCGACCGTGAGCAGGCCGCTCTTGATGGCATACAGCGGAATCGCGTTGACCAGGTCGCGCAGCGTGACGCCGGGCTGCATCTTGCCCTTGAAGCGCACGAGCACCGATTCGGGCATGTCCAGCGGCATCACGCCGGTGGCGGCCGCGAACGCCACGAGGCCGGAGCCCGCGGGAAAGCTGATGCCGATCGGGAAGCGGGTGTGGCTGTCGCCGCCGGTGCCGACGGTGTCGGGCGTGAGCAGGCGGTTGAGCCAGGAATGGATCACGCCGTCGCCCGGGCGCAGCGAGACGCCGCCGCGGTTGGCCATGAACTCGGGCAGTTCATGGTGCATCTTGACGTCGACCTTCTTCGGGTAGGCCGCCGTGTGGCAGAACGACTGCATCACGAGGTCGGCCGAGAAGCCCAGGCAGGCCAGGTCTTTCAGCTCATCGCGCGTCATCGGGCCGGTGGTGTCCTGCGAGCCGACCGAAGTCATCTTGGGTTCGCAGTAGGTGCCGGGGCGCACGCCCTGGCCTTCGGGCAGGCCGCAGGCGCGGCCGACCATCTTCTGCGCGAGCGAGAAGCCCTTCTTGGTGTCGACCGGGCTTTGCGGCAGGCGGAACAGCGTCGAGGCCGGCAGGCCCAGCGCCTCGCGCGCCTTGGCCGTGAGGCCGCGGCCGATGATCAGCGGAATGCGGCCGCCGGCGCGCACTTCGTCGAACAGCACGTCGCTCTTGACCTTGAATTCGGCAATGACCTTGCCGTCCTTGAGGGCCTTGCCTTCGTAGGGGCGCAGTTCGACCACGTCGCCCATGTTCATCTGCGCCACGTCGAGCTCGATCGGCAGCGCGCCCGAGTCTTCCATGGTGTTGTAGAAGATCGGCGCGATCTTGCCGCCGAGGCAGACGCCGCCGAAGCGCTTGTTGGGCACGAAGGGAATGTCTTCGCCGGTGAACCACAGCACCGAGTTGGTGGCGCTCTTGCGCGACGAGCCCGTGCCGACCACGTCGCCGGCATAGGCCACGAGGTGGCCGCGCGCGCGCAGGTCCTCGATGAACTTCACCGGGCCGCGCTTGCCGTCTTCTTCAGGGACGATGCCGGGGCGGGCGTTCTTGTGCATCGCCAGCGCGTGCATCGGAATGTCGGGACGCGTGGTGGCGTCGGGTGCGGGAGAGAGGTCGTCGGTGTTGATTTCACCGGCCACCTTGAAGATGCTGACCGTGATGCTTTGCGGCACTTCGGGACGGCTGGTGAACCATTCGGCATCGGCCCAGCTTTGCAGCACGCCCTTGGCGTGGGCGTTGCCCTTGTCGGCCTTTTCCTTGACGTCGTGGAACTGGTCGAACATCAGCAAGGTCTTCTTCAGGCCCTCGGCCGCCACGGCGCCTACTTCGGCGTCGTCGAGCAGGTCGATCATCGGGCTGATGTTGTAGCCGCCGAGCATGGTGCCGAGCAGTTCGGTGGCACGCGCACGCGAGATGAACGCGTTCTTCTCGGTGCCGTGGGCCACGGCCGCCAGGTAGCTCGCCTTGACCTTGGCCGCGTCGTCGACGCCGGCGGGCACGCGATGGGTGAGCAGATCGAGCAGGAAGGCACCGTCCTTGGCATTCGCGCTCTTGAGGAGCTCGATGGCTTCGGCGGTTTGCTTCGCGCTCAATGGCAGCGGCGGAATACCGAGCGCGGCGCGTTCGGCAACATGGTCAACGTAGGCTTGCAACATCTTCTTTTCTCCGGAAACTGGCTGGCTGACGGGCGTGCGGTACGGCAAGCAAGAGCCGCGCCGCACCCCGTGTGTGGGACTCTCTTACTTCTTGGCCGCGTCGGCGCCTTCGAACAGGCTCTTGGGCGGGTTCTTCTTCATTTCTTCGGCAAACGCGACCTGCTCGGCGGTCTGGCATTCGTCGGCAATGCGCAGGCCCGCCTTCTGGTTCATCAGCATCGACTTGTTGCCCAGCTGCAGCCACATGGCACCAGCACGGGGGTCTTCGAGGCGGATGGCGCCGGTGCGGCTTTCGACCGGGTGCATGCGGTACTTCACGCCCTTGGTCGACACGTTGAAGAAGCCGGGCTTCTTCTCGTCGGCGTCCACGGTCACGTCGGCGCCGAGTTCGCACTGGGCCTTGCCGAGCGAAACGCGCTTGGCGACGGCCAGGTCGGCCTCGGTCAGCACGATGTTGGTTTCGTCGGCAATGGGCGTGACTTCCTCGACGGCCTTGGCGGCCTTGCGGGTGACCTGCTTCTTGGCGGGCGCCTTCTTGGCTTCGGACTTGGCGGCCGGCTTGGCGGGGGTGGTCTGCGCCGTGGCGGCGAACGGAAGCGCCAGGGCCATAGCGGCGATCAGGGCAATTTTCTTCATGGGTGTGTTTCCTTGAGGCTGGATTCGGAAGTTTCAGGAGGCCGCGAGTGCAAACCAGGTTTTGGCTTCTGGCGGCAGCGCGCGCCCTGTTGCGTGGGCACGCGTCAGCACTTGCCAGAAATGGCGATAGCTCGCGCGGTCGTGCAATGTGCCATCAATTTGCGTCGGAGCCCAATTTGCGAGGGCCGCATTTGTAATGATTTTTGTGGCAATTTGAATCTGCGCCTCATCGGGCGCAAATGCCTCCAGGATGGGCCGGATCTGGTTCGGATGGATGCTCCACATGCGCGTGTAGCCGAATTCGGCGGCCGCCTTGCGGGCTGCCAGGCGCATCGCGGCGGTGTCGTTGAACTCGGTGACGACGCAGTGCGAAGGCACCTTGCCGTAGGCATGCGCGGCGGATGCAATGGCCAGCTTGGCGCGCACCA
>NZ_JBFTPJ010000020.1:0-15296 GCF_056398445.1 Variovorax sp. 01T439_2 | reverse complement strand
GGGCCGTCGTGCGACTTGAGCTCGACCAGCGCCGGGCGCACATAGAAGGCGTCTATCGTGCCAATGCCCTCCACGCGCTGGCCGCCATGCACCGTGGCGCCGATCTCGCGGCTTTCGCCGAGCGCCTTCTGCATGCCGTCGAAGGCCGCGCGGTCGATCAGCGGGCCGACCAGCGTGCCGGCCTCGCGCGGATCGCCCACCTGCACGTTGCCGTACACCTTGGCGAGCTTGGGCACCAGCGCGTCGTASACGCTSTCGTGCACGAACAGSCGRCGCAGCGTKGTGYARCGYTGRCCGGCCGTGCCCATGGCCGAGAACGCGATGGCGCGCAGCGTGAGGTCGAGGTCGGCCGAGGGCGTGACGATGGCCGCGTTGTTGCCGCCGAGTTCGAGGATGGCGCGCGCGAAGCGTGCGGCCAGCTTCGGCCCCACCTGCCGGCCCATCGCGGTGGAGCCCGTGGCCGAAAGGATCGGCACGCGGTGGTCGTCGACCAGCACTTCGCCGATGTCGCGCTGGCCCAGCAGCAGGCCGAGCAGGCCTTCGGGCGCATCGCCGAAGCGTGCAAGGGCGCGCTGCGCAATGGCATGCACGGCCAGAGCCGTGAGCGGCGTTTTTTCGGACGGCTTCCACACCACCGAATCGCCGCACACCAGCGCCAGTGCCGCATTCCACGACCACACGGCCACCGGAAAGTTGAAGGCCGAGATCACGCCGCACACGCCCAGCGGATGCCAGGTTTCCATCATGCGGTGCTCGGCGCGCTCGGTGGCGAGCGTGAGGCCGTAGAGCTGGCGCGAGAGGCCGACCGCGAAGTCGCAGATGTCGATCATTTCCTGCACCTCGCCCGCGCCTTCGGACGGGATCTTGCCGGCCTCGAGCGTGACGAGGCGGCCGAGGTCGGCCTTGGCGGCGCGCAGCTCCTCGCCCAGCAGGCGCACCAGTTCGCCGCGGCGCGGCGCCGGCACGCTGCGCCAGGCCTTGAAGGCCTCGTGCGCCTGGCCGATGGCCGCGGCCGCTTCGGCGGCGGTGGTCTGCCGCACCTGCGCGACCACCTCGCCGGTGACCGGCGAGCGCACCGTGAGTTCGCCGCCGGTATGGGCGGCACCCGGAACGCCGAGGCGCTGCAGCAGCTGCGCGATCTCGGTGGCGACGGAAAGAAAGGCTTGGGCTTCTGGCATGGAGGCTCCGGCGTGGAGAAGAGAGGACAAGACGAAGGGAAGGCGACGCGGCAACAGCTCAATATCTGCGAACAGGGCTTGCTTGCATAGCGAAAAAACGGAAGGACTTGGTGCGTTTCAGGAATGAACTTCCGAAGCGTTCGTGCACTCGGCGCACAAGCAACGCCTTCAAGCCGCAGGCCCCGGCGGCTCGGGCAGGCTGATGYGCTGCCCGGCCGGCGAGCCCGCGAGGCTTTGCGCCGGCCGCCGCAAGGTCGCGTCGAAGGGATTGATCTTCGGCCCGATGGCTGCCGCCTCGCGCTTGAGCAGCTCGACCACCGTGGGCATGCGGTCGGCATTGAGCCGGTCGGCGATGGTGCCCACGCTGAGCGCGGCCACCGCGCGGCCCTCGCGGTCGAGGATGGGCACGGCCACGCCGGCCATGCCTTCGAGCAGGCCGGTGTTGCGCCCCGCATAGCCGGCCTGGCGCACGCGCTCGATCTCGGTGCGCAGATACACCTCGTCGTACACGCCGTACTCGCGCACGCGCGAGAGATTGAAGCGGATCACCTCTTCGCGCTCCGCCTCGGGCAGAAAGGCCAGGATCGCGAGCGCGCCCTGCCCCACGCCCAGCGCGATGCGCCCGCCGATGTCGCCCGTGAACGAGCGGATCGGGAACGGCCCTTCGCTGCGGTCGAGGCAGATCGCGTCGAAGCCGCTGCGCGCCAGCAAAAAGATGCTGTCGCCCAGGCTCGCGCACAGGCGCAGCAGCACCGGGCGGCAGATCGAGCGCAGGTCGCCGGGATTGCCGGCGCTGGCCGCGAGCGCGAAGAAGTCGATGCTCAGCCGGTAGAGCTTGCTGCGCTCGTCCTGCTCGACCATGCCTTCGGCCATGAGCGACTGCAAAAGGCGGTGCGTGGTGGCCTGCGTGAGGCCCACGGACCGTGCAATCTGGGTCACGCGCCCGCCCTCGGCCTGCACCGCGCCGAGTGCGCGGATCACCGAAAAGACGCGCGGCACGCCGCCGCTGGCGGCCGAAGGGGTTTCCATACCTTGCTCCTGTGGAATTCCTGAGATCGATTCACCACATGATATTCCATTGAATGGAATAAATTTAATAAAGATTCTGATTAATGGAATACCCGAGGCATTCTGGCGCGATCGTTGCAATAGAGTGAATTGAAAGTTCTCTCTTTGCCATGGCATGCACCAAGCTGCTGCACGCCAATTCTCGATTCCGCAGAAAGGCCCTTCATGTCGTTCCTACGGCTCACCGACCTGACCAAGTTCTACGGCGCCACGCGCGCCGTGTCGGCCATGAACCTCGCGGTGGAGAAGGGCGAGTTCGTCTCGCTGCTCGGCCCCTCGGGCTGCGGCAAGACCACGACGCTGCAGATGATTGCGGGCTTCGAGCCGGTGTCGAGCGGGCGCATCGAGCTCGCGGGCAAGGACATCACGCATGCCAAGGCCAACACGCGCGGCCTGGGCATCGTGTTCCAGACCTACGCGCTGTTCCCGCACATGACGGTGGCCGACAACGTGAGCTTCGGCCTCGAGATGCGCAAGATGCCCAAGGCCGAGCGCGCGGAACGCGTGAAGCAGGCGCTCGCGCTGGTGCACCTGGAAGCGCACGCCGCGCGCTACCCGCGCGAGCTCTCGGGCGGGCAGCGCCAGCGCGTGGCACTGGCCCGCGCGCTCGTGATCGAGCCGCCGGTGCTGCTGCTGGACGAGCCGCTTTCCAACCTCGACGCCAAGCTGCGCGAGGAAATGCAGTTCGAGCTGCGCCAGATCCAGCGTAAGGTCGGCACCACCACGGTGATGGTCACGCACGACCAGAGCGAAGCCATGTCGATCAGCGACCGCGTGGTGGTGATGGAAGGCGGCTGCGCCACGCAGATCGACCATCCGCACCGCGTCTACGAGCATCCGAGCACGCGCTTCATCTCCACTTTCGTGGGCAAGGCCAACCTGCTGGACGGGCGCGTCACGGCCAGCAGCGCGCGCAGCTGCCAGGTGGCGGTGGGCGCGCTCGCGGTCGAGGTCGACGACAGCGGCTACAAGCCGGGCGATGCGGTGCTGATGAGCGTGCGCCCCGAAAAGCTGCAGCTGGTGGAGGCCGGCCGCGGCCGCCTCGACGGCCAGGTGCTGGAGCGCTTCTTCCTTGGCAGCCAGTGGCTCTACCGCCTGGGCACGCCCGCCGGCGACCTAATGGTGCTGAGCCCCAACGACGGCCGCGACGCGCTCGACGAAGGCCATGCCGCCGGCATCGATTGGCCCGCGCACTGCACGCGCCTGCTGCCGGCCGGCGAGGCGGTGGCCGCATGAAGGGCAAGGCCACGCCCTGGTGGCTGTCGGGGCCCGCGCTGCTGCTGTTCGCGGCCCTGCTGGTGGTGCCGCTCGCGCTCACCGCGGTGCTGTCGTTCAACGTCTACGACCCGGCCACGGGTCCGAAGGCCGGCGAGTTCACGCTCGCGCACTACGCGCAGGTGTTCACCGACTCGTACTACCACGGCATCTTCTGGCGCACCTTCTGGATCTCGGGCCTCGTCACCTTGATCTGCGTGCTGGTCGGCGCGCCCGAGGCCTACGTGCTGAGCCGCATGCGCAACCCGTGGCGCTCGGTGCTGCTGCTGGTGGTGCTGGCGCCGCTTTTGGTGTCGGTGGTGGTGCGCGCCTTCGGCTGGAGCATGCTGCTCGGGCCCGAAGGCGCGGTGAACGGCCTGCTGCGGCTGGTGGGCATCGGCCCGGTGAAGATGCTCTACACCGAGACCGCGGTGATCGTCGCGCTGGTCCACGTGATGCTGCCCTTCATGGTGATCCCGGTCTGGACCTCGCTGCAGAAGCTCGACGCGGGCGTGGAGAACGCGGCGCTCTCGCTCAGGGCCTCGCCCTTCACCACGCTGCGCCGCATCGTGCTGCCGCAGGTGATGCCGGGCATTCTCTCGGGCAGCCTGATCGTGTTCGGCCTGGCCGCGAGTTCGTTCGCGATTCCGGGGCTCCTGGGCGGGCGCCGATTGAAGATGGTTGCGACGGTCGTGTACGACGAGTACCTGAGCGAACTCAACTGGCCGCTCGGTGCGGCGGTGGCGCTCACCTTGCTGGTGGCCAACCTCATCGTGATGCTGAGCTACAACCGCCTCGTCGAAGGCCGCTACAAGAAGGCATTGGGGTGATCGGATGAGCAAGAACGGCCCCCTCGCCCTCGCGTTCAACGCGCTCGTCATCACCTTCATGCTCGCGCCGCTCGTGGTGGTGTGCATCGTCGCGTTCACGCCCGAGAACACGCTGACGATTCCGACCACGCACTTCTCGCTGCGCTGGTTCGAGGCGGTGTTCGCGCATCCCGACTTCATGCAGTCGTTCTGGAACAGCCTGTGGCTCGCGCTGGCCTCGGCCACCATCGCCACGCTGCTCGCGGTGCCGGCCGGCATGGCGATCACGCGCTACGCCTTTCCGGGGCGCGACTTCCTCAACGGCCTGTTCCTCTCGCCGCTGATCATTCCGCACCTGGTGCTGGGCGTGGCCCTGCTGCGCCTCTTTGCGCTGGTGGGCGGCACGGGCAGCTTCGGCTGGCTGGTGATGGCGCATGCGCTGATCGTCACGCCCTACACGCTGCGGCTCGTGGTGGCCGCGCTGGTGGGCTTCGACCGCAGCGCCGAGCAGGCCGCGCTCTCGCTGGGCGCGAGCCAGGCCACGGTGTTCCGGCGCATCACGCTGCCGATGATCCTGCCGGGCGTCACGGGCGGCTGGCTGCTGTCCTTCATCAACAGCTTCGACGAAGTGACGATGTCGATCTTCGTCACCTCGCCCAGCACGGTGACGCTGCCGGTGCGCATGTACATGTATGCCACCGAATCGATCGATCCGCTGATGGCGGCGGTGTCGGCGCTGATGGTGGCGGTGACGGCCATCGCGATGGTGGTGCTCGACCGTGTCTATGGACTGGACCGCGTGCTGGTGGGGCGCCGTTAGATGAGCCTGCCAAAGCTTCAACCGCTGCTGCATCGCGTGGCCGAGACCGGCCGCGCCGCGGTGCCCTTCACGCTCGACGGCCAGCCCGCCTCCGCCCTCGTGGGCGACACGGTGCTGACGGCCGTGCTCACGCAGGCCGCCCAGCTGCGGCGCAACGAATTCAGCGGCGCCCCGCGCGCGGGCTTCTGCATGATGGGCGCCTGCCAGGACTGCTGGATCGCCACCGAGCAAGGCGAGCGCCTGCGCGCCTGCTCCACCTTCATTGCGCCGGGCATGGCGCTGGTCACGGGAAGGAGCGGCGCATGACGGCTACTTCTTCTGCCGCATTGCAGCCGGTGATCGTCGGCGCCGGGCCGGCGGGCGTTCGCGCCGCACAGGCGCTGGTGGCGCATGGCCTGCGGCCGGTGGTGATCGACGAGGCTTCGCGCGCCGGCGGCCAGATCTACCGGCAGCCGCCCGCGAGCCTGGCCCAGCGCAGCGCGCAGGCGCTCTATGGCTTCGAGGCCGGCCGCGCCGATGCGCTGCATGCCGCCTTCGATTCCTTGCGCGAGCGCATCGACTACCGCCCCGACAGCCTGGTGTGGAATGCGCAAGGCGGCCGGCTCGACGTGCTGCACGGCCCGACGCGCAGCACGTCGAGCCTTTCGTACGGCCAGTTGATCGTTGCCACCGGCGCCACCGACCGCGTGCTGCCCGTGCCCGGCTGGACGCTGCCCGGCGTCTACACGCTGGGCGGCGCGCAGGTGGCGCTCAAGTTCCAGGGCTGCGCCATCGGCGAGCGCGTGGTGTTCATGGGCACCGGGCCGCTGCTCTACCTGGTCGCGTATCAATACGCCAAGGCCGGAGCGAAGGTCATCGCGGTGCTCGACACCGCGCGGCTCGCCGACCAGCTGGCTGCCACGCCCGCGATGCTGCGGCAGCCCGCCGTGTTCGCCAAGGGCGTGTACTACGTGGCCTGGCTGCGCGCGCACGGCGTGGCGCTGCACGGCGGCGTGCGGCCATTGCGCGTGCTCGGCGATGCACAGGAGAGCCGGGTGGCCGGCGTCGCGTGGCACGACGGCCGCGAAGAACGCACGCTGGCCTGCGATGCCGTCGGCTTCGGCTACGCGCTGCGCTCCGAAACGCAGCTGGCCGACTTGCTCGGCTGCCGCTTCGACTACGCGCCGCTGCACCGCGCCCATCTGCCGGCGCGCGATGCAGCGGGCCGCTCCAGCGTGCGCGGCGTGTACCTTGCGGGCGACGGCGCCGGCATCATGGGTGCCGATGCGGCCGAATGGGCCGGCGAACGCGCCGCGCTCGCGCTGCTGGCCGACAACGGCGTGGCAGTCGATGCGGCGCGCGCCGCCGAGCTCGAACGCAAGCTCGGCAAGCTCGCCGGATTCCGCGAGGGGCTCGAACGCGCCTTCCCCGTGCCGCAGGACTGGGCCGCGCATGCGCCCGACGAGCTCGTGGTCTGCCGCTGCGAGAACATCACGGCCGGCACCTTGCGCCAGACCGTCGCTGCCGCCGGCGCCGACGAGATGAATCGCCTGAAGGCGCTGTCGCGCGTCGGCATGGGCCGCTGCCAGGGCCGCATGTGCGGCGCGGCGGCCGCGGAGATCCTCGCGCAGGCCACGGGGCTGCCGCTGCAGCAGGTGGGCCGGCTGCGCGGTCAGGCGCCGATCAAGCCGATCCCGATCCACCTGGCCGCTGCGCCATCCGCCGAAGGAGCCGGCGAATGAGCGGCCGCAGGACATTGCGCACCGACGTCGCCATCGTCGGCGGCGGCATCGTCGGCGCGTCGGCCGCGCTGGCCTTGCGGCAGATGGGCATCGGCGTGGTGCTGCTGGAGCGCGACCTGTGCGGCTCGCGTTCGAGCGGCGTGAACTACGGCGGCGTGCGGCGCCAGGGCCGTCCGATCGACCAGCTGCCGCTCGCGCAGCGCGCGCACCGCATCTGGGGCCRCCTGCGCGAAACCATCGGCACCGACGGCGAGTACCTGCGCTCGGGCCACTTCAAGATCGCGCGCAGCGAGGCCGACATGGCATCGCTGGAACGCTACCGTGCGCAAAGCAGCGACTTCGACCTGGGGCTGGAGCTGATCTCCGATGCCCGCCTGCGCGAGCGCTGCCCCTGGCTCGGCACGCGCGCCGTCGGCGGCTCGCTGTGCGCGGAAGACGGGCAGGCCAATCCGCGGCTGGTGTCGCCGGCCTTCGCGCTCGCGGCGCAGCGCGCGGGCGCGCAGGTCTTCGAGCGCCACAAGGTCGACGAGGTGGCGCACGACGGCCAGGCCTTCATGCTGCGCTCGGGCAATGCGCTCGAAGTGCATGCACCGGCGCTGCTCAACTGCGCGGGCGCCTGGGCCGGATCGATCGCCACCGAGTTCGGCGAAGAGGTGCCGCTGCAATCGGGCCATCCCGCCATGGCGGTGACGGAGCCGCTGCCCTTCTTCATGGACTGGAGCCTTGGCGTGGAGGGCGGCGGCATCTACTGCCGCCAGGTGGCGCGCGGCAACCTCGTGCTGGGCGGCGGCGGCAAGGGCGTGGCGCTCGATGCCGACCGCGCCCGCTCCGACCGCGACGCCATCGCCTCGCTCTCCGCACAGGCCGTCGAGCTGCTGCCCGCGCTGCGCCATGCGCATTTCATCCGCACCTGGAGCGGCACCGAAGGCTACCTGCCCGACCGCCAGCCGGTGCTCGGCCCGAGCCGCACCACGCCGGGCCTGTTCCATGGCTTCGGCTTTTCGGGCGCAGGCTTCCAGATCGGCCCGGCCGCCGGCGAAGTGCTGGCCGAACTCGTGCGCGACGGCCGCAGCAGCACGCCGATCGAGAGCTTCTCGATCGAACGCTTCACCCCCACCCCACCCTGAAAGGAAAACACCATGTCCCGTTTCCAGAAGATTTTTTCCTTCTTCTCTCTTCGCCGGACCGTGCTCGGTGCGGCGGCGGTGGCCGCGCTCGCGGCCGGCGGCGCGGCCGGCGCGCAGACCAAGACGCTCTACATCGGCATGAACGGCGGCACCATGGAGAAGGCGTACACGCAGTACGTGTTCCCGGCCTTCGAGAAGCTCTACGGCGCCAAGGTGGTGGTGGTGCCGGGCACCTCGTCCGACATCCTCGCGAAGGCGCAGGCCAACAAGGACCGCCCGCAGATGCACGTGATGTTCCTGGACGACGGCATCATGGTGCGCGCCATCGGCATGGGCCTGTGCCAGAAGCAGCGGCCCAATCCGTCGCTGGCCGAGATCTACCCGGCCGCGCGCTTCAAGGACGACATGGCCAGCGGCGTGAGCCTGGGCATGACGGGCCTGGCCTACAACGCGAAGATGTTCAAGGAAAAGGGCTGGGCGCCGCCCACCTCGTGGATGGACCTGGCCGATCCCAAGTACAAGGGCAAGGTGGTGTTCCAGTCGATGTCGTCGTCGTCCTTCGGGCTGCACGGCTTTTTGATGTTCAACCGCATCCAGGGCGGCAACGACAAGAACGTGGAGCCCGGCTTCAAGGCCTGGCCCACCACCATCGGACCGAACGTGCTGGAGTACATCCCGAGCTCGGCCAAGCTGTCGGAGATGGTGCAGACCGGCGAGGCCGCGATCTTCCCGCTCACGCCCACGGCGGTGGCCGCGCTCAAGACCAAGGGCATTCCGGTGGAGTACGCGCCGCCGAAGGAAGGCGCGGTGGTGCTGATGGTGGGCCAGTGCGTGATCGCGAACAACAGCGAGCCCGAGCTGTCGCAGAAGCTCGCCGAGTTCTTGCTGAGCCCGCTGGCCCAGGCCAACGTGCTTCAGTACGGCGCGCAGATTCCCACCAACCCCAAGGCCCCGGCCGTGGGCGACGGGGTGGCGCAGGTGGCCGACATCAACAAGTGGATGAAGACGGCGGTCACCATCGACTGGGACAGCATCAATGCGAACCGTCCTGCTTGGAATGCGCGTTGGAACAAGACGATCGAAAAGTGATTTGACCGGGGGCTGTTCGGGGTGCGCTCCCGCCGACGGGGTACCTTGCTCCGCGAATGTCCCCCGCGCTTCGCGCTCCTCCTTTATTTCGCTGCGCAAGGCACCCCATCGACGGGAGCGTGATCAGAGCACYRGTTGATCAGCGRTACACCAGCAGCGTGTCCCTGTGCACAGAGCATCGGGTGCTCCCCGCAGCGAAATCAAGGAGGAGGGGCGTAGCCCCGGGGGACATTCGCGGAGGGGAGTACCCGGTGATCTGTGCACGCGCCCTGAACAACGGCGCCCGAGCCCAGCCCGTGCAAGCCCTCCGAATCCTTGGCTAAATGCGGGTCTCGCATGAAATGAACCAAGGACCCACATGTCTTCCGAAGCACAGAAAAAAGTAGCCATCGTCACCGCCGGTGGCAGCGGCATGGGTGCGGCCGCGGCGCGCAAGCTTGCGGACGACGGTTTTCGCGTCGCCATCCTCTCGTCATCGGGCAAGGGCGAGGCGCTCGCCGCCGAGCTTGGCGGCATCGGCGTGACCGGCTCCAACCAATCGAACGACGACCTTCGGCGACTCGTCGACAAGGTGACCGACACATGGGGCCGCGTCGACGTGCTCGTCAACAGCGCGGGCCATGGTCCGCGCGCGCCGATCCTCGATATCAGCGACGAAGACTGGCACCGCGGCATGGACGTCTACCTGCTGAGCGCGGTGCGCCCCGCGCGGCTCGTGGCACCGCTCATGGTCAACCAGGGCGGCGGCTCGATCATCAACATCTCGACCTTCGCCGCCTTCGAGCCCGACCCCGTGTTCCCGACCTCGGGCGTGTTCCGCGCCGGCCTCGCGGCCTTCACCAAGCTCTTCGCCGACAAATACGCCGCGCAGAACGTGCGCATGAACAACGTGCTGCCCGGCTTTATCGACAGCCTGCCCGAGAAGGCCGAGTTCCGCTCGCGCATTCCGATGGGCCGCTACGGCAAGAGCAGCGAGATCGCGGCCGTGATCGGCTTTCTCGCATCCGAAGGCGCGGGCTACATCACGGGGCAGAACCTGCGCGTGGATGGCGGCATCACGCGCTCCGTGTAGTGTGGAGCGCTTAGGTAACTTTCCTCAGAAACTGGAAAGGCTCCCATGAACATTCCCGACCCGGCGCGGGAGAACATGCGCCGCACCATCGAGTCCTACGAAGCGTCCGCCTGCGAATACAACGCGATCGTGGCAGGCCACCGGCCGGCCGAAATCGAGGATGCGCTGCGCCGGATGATGCAGCTCGTGCCGGCCGGTGGCAGCGTGCTCGAGATCGGTTCCGGAACGGGGCAGGACGCCGACTTCGTCGAGGCCCTGGGCGGGGCCGTGAGGCGCACCGATGCGGTCCAGGCCTTTCTCGACCTGCAGGCGGAGCGCGGCAAGAAGGGCGAGCTGCTCAACGTCGTCACGGATGCGCTGGGCGGACCCTACAGCGCGATCGTCGCGATGTGCGTGCTGATCCATGTCGACCGCGCGCAGATCGGGCCGGTCCTGCGCAAGGTGTTCGATGCGCTCGCGCCCGGCGGGGTCTTCCTGGCGGCGATGCGCATCGGCGAAGGCGAGACCCACGGCGACTACCAGACCGTCTACTGGGCGAAGGACCGCTTCGCCGAGCAGCTCGAGGCRGCGGGCCTGCGCATGCACTGGGAGAGCCAGTGGGTCGGCCGCGGCAACGTGGCGTGGGCCAACTTCCTGGCACGCCGTCCGCTGTAGCGAGCCGGGATCTACACGCCCAGGTAGCGCGTCCACAGCGACCGGTCGGCGTCGAGCGCGGCCGAATCGCCCTGCCACACCACGCGCCCGCGTTCGAGGATCACGTGGCGGTCGGCCAGCGGCAGCAGGCGCTGCACGTACTTGTCGACCACCAGGATCGCCTCGCCCTCGGCCTTGAGCGTGGCGATGCAATGCCAGATCTCCTCGCGGATCACCGGGGCCAGGCCCTCGGTGGCTTCGTCGAGGATCAGCAAGCGCGGATGCGTCGACAGCGCACGCGCAATCGCGAGCATCTGCTGCTCGCCGCCCGAGAGCTGGTTGCCCGCGTTGGCCTTGCGCTCCGCGAGGCGCGGGAACAGGCCGTACAGCGCCTCGACCGTCCAGCGCGGCGCGCTGCCGGGGCGCGGCCGTGCGAAGGCGCGCAGGTGCTCGTCGACGCTGAGGTTCGGAAACACATGGCGGCCCTCGGGCACGATGGCCACGCCGCGCCGTGCAATGGCGTCGGGCCTCATTGTCTTGTGTGGGCCGCCGATCGCGTCGCCGCCGAAATGCACGCTGCCGCGCATCGGCGAAAGCGTGCCGGTCAGCACCTTCAGCAGCGTGCTCTTGCCCATGCCGTTGCGGCCCAGCAGCGCGAGCACTTCGCCCGCGCCAATACGCAGGTCGATGCCGAACAGCACCTGGCTTGCGCCGTAGCCGGCCTCGACGGATTTCGCGTCGAGCAATGTGGTGGCTGCGTTCATGCGTGTCCTTCCGCTTCGGTACCGAGGTACACCGCCTGCACATCGGGATGCCCGCGCACTTCGTCGGCCGTGCCGCTCATCAGCACGCGCCCCTGCACCAGCACCGTGAGCCGGTCGGCCAGGCGGAACACCGCGTCCATGTCGTGCTCGATCAAGAGAATGGCCATCGATTCGCGCAGCGACTCGATCAGCTCCACCATGCGCGCCGATTCGTGGGGGCCCATGCCGGCCATCGGCTCGTCGAGCAGCAGCAGCTTGGGTTCGGCCGCAAGCGCCAGCGCCACGTCGAGCGCGCGCTGCGCGCCGTGCGGCAGGGTGCCCGCGATGCGGTGGCGTTCGCTGCCGAGGCCCACGCGGTCGGCCAGCGCCACGGCGCGTTCCACCAGGCCGCGTTCCGCCGCGCGCGGCGCCATGAAGCGCAGGCTGCTGCCCGCATGGGCCTGCGCCGCGAGCATGAGGTTGTCGTGCACGGTTTCCTTGGCGAACACGCGCGTCACCTGGAAGCAGCGCGACATGCCGGCCGCCACGCGCTGGTGGTCCTTGAAGCCGGTGATGTCCTTCTCGTCGAGCAGGATGCGCCCGGCATCGGCCTTGAGCAGCCCGGTGATCAGGTTCACGAGCGTGGTCTTGCCCGCGCCGTTCGGCCCGATCAGCGCATGCACTTCGCCGCGCTCCACGGTGAGGTTCACATGGTCGGTTGCGAGCAAGCCGCCGAAGCGCTTGACCAACCCTTCGATTCTGAAGAGGCTCATGCTTTACTCCCTCGCCCCTCTGGGGAGAGGGTTGGGGTGAGGGGCAAGCGGCGCTTGTACAAAGCTGCGAGCCCTTTGGGCGCCCACAACGCAACAGCAATCAACAGCAACCCGAGCGGCATGTGCCAATGCTCCGTGTGCTGCTTCAGCGCTTCCTCGAGCACCAGCCAGACCACGGCGCCTACCGGCCCGCCCCAGCTGCGTCCCAGTCCACCGATCACCACCATCACCAGCAGCGTGGCCGACTGCGTCCAGTGCATCGTCGCCGGGCTCACGAAGCCATTGCCGCCCGCGAGCAGCGCGCCCGCCAGCCCCGCGATGGCGCCGGCGATCGCAAAGGCCACGAGCTGCAGCTTGAACACCGGATAGCCCAGCGCCCGCATGCGCGTCTCGTTGTCGCGGATGCCCATCAGCGCATGGCCGAAGCGCGATTGCGTCGCGCGGTGCAGCCACCAGAGCGCGAGCGCCACGATGGCCAGCACCACCCAGTAGAAGYTCGATTCGTCGCCCAGGTCGAGGCCTGGCAGCAGCGTGGGTCGGCTCATCAGCGTGTAGCCGTCGTCGCCGCCATAGCGGCGCAGCGACACCACCACGAAGTACAGCATCTGCGCAAAGGCCAGCGTGGTCATGATGAAGTAGACGCCGCGCGTGCGCAGCGCCACTGTGCCGATCAGCGCGGCGACGAGGCCGGCCACCAGCGCGGCCAGCGGCCACATCACCCATGCGGACACCACGCCCGCATCGCTGAGCGCCACCACCGTGTAGGCGCCCATGCCGATGAAGCCCGCATGCCCGAGCGCCACCATGCCGCCGAAGCCCAGGATGAAGTTGAGGCTGGCGGCGGCCAGCGCCACCACGAGCACGCGCCGCACGAAGCCGATGTAGAACTCGAGCCCGAACAGCGGCGCGACCAGCGGAAAGGCCGCGAGCAGCAGGAGGAGGAGCAGCCCGAGGCCGAGAGAGCGTGAGGACAACTTCATGACCGGGCGGAGAAAAGGCCCGAAGGCCGGAAGATCAGTACGACGACCATCAGCGCGTACATCGCGACTTCGGCGAACAGCGGGCCCAGGTCGGCGGCCGTGGCGGGCGGCAGCGTGGCGCGCAGCAGCATCGGCACGAAGGCGCGTCCGACCGTGTCGACCACGCCCACCATCAGTGCGGCCACGAAGGCGCCGCGCACCGAACCGATGCCGCCGATCACCAGCACCACCAGCGCCGGGATCAGGATGGCCTCGCCCATGCCGACCTGCACCGCGACGATCGGCCCCATCAGTGCGCCGGCCAGCGCGGCCAGCGCCGCGCCGAGCAGGAACACGCCGTTGAAGATGCGGCCCACGCGCACGCCCATCAGCTCGGCCATCGGCCGGTCGGACGCACCCGCGCGCACCCGCATGCCGATGCGCGTGTGGTTGACCAGGAGGTAGAGCGCGAGCGCCACCAGCAGACCGCCCGCGAGGATCACGAGGCGGTAGGACGGGTAGGGCAGGCCGTCCACCAGATCGATGGGCCCCGACAGCGCGGCCGGCGTCGGCGCCATCACCGGCGACGGGCCCCAGGCCATCTTCACGATGTCGTCGGCCACCAGGATCACGCCGAAGGTGGCGAGCACCTGCGCCAGGTGGTCGCGCGTGTAGAGGCGGCGCATCAGCAGCACCTCGAGCAGCAGCGCCACCCCCACCGTGACCGCCACCGCGATCACGATGGCTGCCGTGAACGAACCGGTGCGCGTGTGCGCCTCGGCCGCCACGTACGCGCCCGACATGAAGAGCGAGCCATGCGCGAGGTTCAGCACGTCCATGATGCCGAACACCAGCGTGAGCCCCGCTGCCAGCAGGAACAGCATCAGCCCATAGCCGAGGCCGTTGAGCAGCTGCTCGAGAACGAGGATGCCGCTCACTTGAGGGGACACTTGTCGGCGTACGAGTCGCCGTAGTTCGTGAGAACCGTGTTGATCAGCTTGTTCGTGACCTTGCCCTGCGCGTCCTTGCCGATCACGCGCAGGTAGAAGTTCTCGACCGGATAGTGGTTGTTCGCGTACTTGAAGCTGCCGCGCGTGGATGCGTAGTTGGCCTTCTTCAGTGCGGCCACCACGGCCTCGCGGTTCTGCGCGTTGCCGCCCGATTGCTTCACGGCCGCGTCCATCGCCAGGATCGCGTCATAGGCCTGCGCCGCATACACCGACGGATAGCGGCCGTTGTATTCCTTGCGGAACGCGGCCACGAAGGCCTTGTTGGCGGCATTGTCGAGGTCGTGCGCCCAGTGCGCGGTGTTGAACAGGCCGAGCATCGGCTCGCCCACCGCGCCGATCACGTCCTCGTCGGCCGAGAAGCCGCTGGTCACGAGCGTGATGTCCTTCGACAGGCCCGCGCCCACGAACTGCTTGATGAAGTTGATGCCCATCGCGCCGGGCAGGAAGAAGTAGATGGAGTCGGGCTTGGCCGCGCGCAGCTGCGCGAGCTCTGCGGCGTAGTCGATCTGGCCGAGCTTGGTGTAGAGCTCGTCGGCCACCTGGCCCTTGAACTGGCGCTTGAAGCCGCCCAGCGCGTCCTTGCCCGCCGGGTAGTTGGGGGCGATCAGCACGGTTTTCTTGAAGCCGCGGTCCTGCGCGAACTTGCCGGCGGCCTCGTGGAACTGGTCGTTCTGGTAGGCGGTGCCGAAGAAATAGGCATTGCACTGCGCGCCCGCGAACTGGCTCGGGCCGGCATTGGCCGAGAGGTACGGCACCTTGGCATTGAACAGCGTCGGGCCCACGGCCAGCGCCACGTTGGAGCCGATCGGGCCGCTGAAGAGGTCGATCTTGTCGCGCTGGATCATGCGGTCGACCAGCTGCTTGGCCTGGTCGGGGCTGCCGGCCATGTCGGCCTGCACGAACTCCACGTCCTGCCCGCCGAGCTTGCCGCCCAGCTGCTTGATGCCGAGCGCGAAGCCGTCGCGCGCCTCGGCGCCCAAGGCCGCGAACGGGCCGGAGATGTCGAGCGCCAGGCCCACCTTCACGGGCGCGGCCATGGC
>NZ_JBFTPJ010000019.1:0-16028 GCF_056398445.1 Variovorax sp. 01T439_2 | reverse complement strand
CCGATTGAGTGCGTAATGTGATAATTATCACAATCTCGCTAAATTTTCTCAGAAACTATCCACCAGACTAGGTGGTATCCCTGTTGTTTTTGTATTTATAGTGTGTGTAACGGTAACCACCGTATTTGTAGCTGCTGCTGCCCGCATGGCGCCGGGATAAGTCCATAGCATTCAAAATTACGCCATTGGCCGAGCAGCCCGCGTGCGCCAGTCTTCTGACGCTTTCGTTCAATTCGCCCAGGTGCGTCTTTTCGGCCCGGGCAACGAGCAGAAGAGAGCCTGCGAGCGGGGCCACCGATGCGGTGTCCGCCGCCACCAGCACCGGCGCGGTATCGATAATCACAAGGTCGTAATCCGGCGAAAGCTTTTCCAGGATCTGGGAAAAAGAATCGCTCATGAGCAATTCGGCCGGATTGGGCGGCAGCATGCCGGTCGTCATGACGTCCAGGTTCGGCAGGATCGACGAGCGAATGGCTTTTTCGAAGCCGAGCGTGCCGGCAATCAATTCCGAAAGGCCGGACGAGCGCGAAAGGGAGAAGAACTGATTGACCCGGCCCTTGCGCAGGTCGGCGTCGATCAGCAGGACCTTCTTTCCTGACGCAGCGGTGATGGCCGCGAAATTGACCGAGACGAAGGTCTTCCCGACTCCCGGCGTCGCGCCGGAGATGAGCAGGCGGTTGTTGGGCGCTTCCAGCATGGCGAACTGCAATGCGGTCCGCAGGCTGCGCAGGCTTTCGACCGCGGGATCCTCCGATTGCTGGAGCGCGAGAATGTGCATTCCCGGCGCCCTGCTCTCGATGTTCTTGTCGATCGTGCGCTGGGCCGGGCTCAACGGGATGCTGCTGTACACGTTGAGGCCCGTGTGCATCTCGATCTCGCTCGGATTGCGGATGCCGCCGAACAGCGAGTTCTTGGCAATGGCGAGCACGACGCCGGCCCCCAGGCCCAGCAGCAGCGCCAGGACGATGATCAGCGGCCGCTTGGGCCAGACGGGCTCCTCGGGAATGATGGCGTCGTCCAGCAGGCGCACGTTGCCGACCTTGCCTTCCTTGGCCAGCCGCATCTGCAGCGAGCTGTTCAGGAGCGACACATAGAGGTCGGTGTTGACCTTGATGTCGCGCTGCATCTGAACGGTGTTCTGCTGCAGCAGCGGCATCTTGCGGATGCGCGAATCGACCGCCGAGATCTGGCTCCGCCAGGCCGAAATCTGCGCGTCCAGCGTCTGGAGATTCGGGTGCTTGTCGGTGAAGCGCGCCGAAAGCTCCCGCCGCTTCTGTTCGGCTTCGAGCAGCTTGGACTGCAGGTCGACCGTCTGGGCCAGCGCATTCTTGGCCTCGTCGTCGAGGCTGACGGTGCCGTTCTCGTTTCGATAGCGGTTGTAGAGGTCTTCGGACTGCTCGAGCTGCTTCTTGAACTGCGGCAGCGCGGTGTCCAGGAAGCCCAGGGTCTTCTCGGCCTCGGCAGCCTTGCGCTCGATGTTCTGGCGCACATAGAGCCGCCCGATTTCATTGAGCAGCTGCGTCAGCTTTTCCGGATCCGGGCTTTTCAGGCTGACGTCGAGAACGCCGGACTGCTTGCCTTTCTCGACGACCTTGAGGTTGTCCTGCAGCGACAGCAGCGCCAGTTGCCTGGAGTTGCGGGCCAGCTGGAACTGCGCGCCGGGCTTGGCACTGATGGAGCTGACCAGCAGCCGGAGGCTGCCGCCCGGAACGTTGGCCACGAGCGGGGTTCCGACGGTGCCCTTGAGCGGCGTRTCGACGTTGGGAACGAGCAGTTCGTAGCGGTTGTCCGGCCCGAGGGTCAGCATGAACGGCTTCGCTTCGAGCTCCGCGGGGACGTCGAATTGCGGAACCATGATCGCCTCGGCCCCCGCCACGTAGCCGGAAAGCCCCATGAAGCCCGGGTTCGACAGCTCGGTGGCGCGCCGCGCGAGCCAGCTGCCCACGATGGGTGCATAGCGCGGCTGCGCGCTGATGTACAGCTTGGTGTTCTCCACCGCCTGGCCGAGGATGGCGCGCGACTTGATGATCTCGATCTCGCCCGCGGCCGGCGTCTTCACGCTCAGCAGCGACGACGCCGCATCGCCCAGGAAGCTGCCTGCCGAATTGCCGGAGTCCTCGACCTGCACGGCCACATTGGTTTCGTACATCGGCTGCCCGAAAAGGGCGTAGGCCATGCCAAGCAGCAGGGCCACGGCAACCACGATGGCAATGAACCACCGGTGGTCGATCAGGATGTCCAGGTACTCGACGAGTTTGAACCCGTCGTTCTCCTCTTCCAGCGCGGGCATCGGCAGGGCGGCTTGCTGGGGTGCGTTCATGTCGGTTGCTGCTCAGGTTTTGTAATTTTCAAAATGCGGTCGATCCACGTCCTGGCTCCCACGTCGATGAGCGCCAGGGCATGCTCGAAGGCCGCCTCGTCCTGTTGGTAGGGATCGGGCACGTCCTGCTTGGCGGCCTCGGCAATGCGAAAGACCTTGCCGCGCACGAAGGGGTAGGCCGACTCGAGATGGCGGCGCTGCGCCATGTCCATGACAAGGATCAGGTCCGCCTGCCGGCACAGCATCTGGTTCACCTGCTGCGCCAGGTGGCCGGAAATGTCGATGCCGCGCTCCTGCATGAGCTTTTGCGCCATCGCGTCGGCCGGCTTGCCCACGAGAGCGCCGGTGCCGGCCGACACCACGCGAAGATGCGGCAGGCCCGCGGCCAGGATGCCTTCGGCCATCGGGCTGCGGCAGATGTTGCCGATGCAGACTGTCAGGACGGATTTCATCTGTGGCGGCTCCAGACCTCGTCGCCGGAATTGATCACTTGCGCAGCCGGCAGGATCAGGCTGGCCAGGCGGTTCCAGGTGACCAGCGGCACCGAATCGATGTAGACGACGTCGCGCGGCTGCAGCGGGAAGCGCTCGGCCAGGCCCAGCGCCGCCGGGTTCCTGGCGTTCAGGTGGAAGATGGCCGGCAAGCCCCGCGCGTTGTTGCGGATGACGTAGATCTGGCCCGTGTTGGCCGAAGTCAGGTTGGGGCCGCCGGCCTCGCCCAGCGCCTCGTTGAGGCTGAGCCGCCCGTTGTGCATGAGCAGCGCCGACGGACGGGCAATTTCGCCCATCACGAACACCTTGCTCTCGTCGCGGTGCCGCACCTGGACCACGTCGCCGTTGCGCAGCGGAATCCTGCTGGCGTCGGCGCCCAGGTCCTGCAGGTTGGGCAGGTTGATGAGCGTGGTCTTGTCGCCGCGCGTGAGCGTCACGAATGAGCGGTCGCCATTGGCGGTGATGCCGCCGGCCCGGCTCAGGGCTTCGGCCAGCGTCATCGGCACGTCGGTGAAGATCTGCAGCCCCGGGTTGCGCACTTCGCCCTCGACGAAGGCGCGCCGGCTTCGGAAGGACTGGATGCGCACCGTGACCTGCGGAGCCTTGATGTAGGTGGCGATGCGGTCGGCGATGAGATCGGAGGCCTCGATCTCGGTCAGCCCCTGGAGCTTGACACGGCCGATGTAGGGGAAGGTGATCTGCCCGTCCGCGCCGACGATGAAGCCGGGCGCCACGCTGATGCCCGTCGGGTCGGCCTGCTGCGTAATCACCGCACCGGCATTCGGCAGCAGTTCCGGGTGGTCATAGACGATCACGCCCACGACGTCGCCCGGGCCGATGGTGTAGACCGGCGATTCGCCGAAGAGCGCTTTCACCTCCGCAGGAACCGCGGCCGGCTGGGACTCGGCCATCGTGCGGATCAAGGCCGGCGAGATGGACGTGATGACGCCATCCGGCGCACCGTCGGCCGGCAGGTACTGGAACTCCGGCGGCAGGCTCTGGTCCGCCTCGTAGGCGCCCATGGAATTGAAGCCCGGTGCGCAGCCCTGCAGCAATAACGCGCCCATTAGGGCAAAACCCCACCCCTTCGGGTTCACGAAGCGTGTCAAATTGATCCCCATTGCACAAATTGGTTTTCAGCAGCCGCGATTCATATGCAAGGCCCGAGCCCAGTTGATATTGGGCGGGACTTTTTTTGCCGCGGTTTGTCAAAGCAAAGCCCGCGCATCGTGGACAGGCGGGCTGGAGCGAATTGTCGCTGCCCGCACATCGACCCATTTCCGTTCAATAGATGCAAAAAATGTGTCTATATGCGGATTAACCCAGAGCTCGATGGGGTTATCCCTGAGATCAATGCCTGAAGTGCCTCTTTCATTGGGAAAAAGGGCTTCGATGGCACGCTTGCAACTGTGTCCTGCAGTTTGCAAATGTGAACTATCAATTAACCGGCTGCGCGGAGCAATTGTGGCGCTCCGGCCACAAATCTTCCGCCTCAATCGCTTGGTGAAAAGCTTTGCTCTTTTGTAAGGAACTGTGTGCTGTTGGCAGGCTGACGCACGGCCCTGCGGTTCTGCAGGAGATCGGCACGGGTGAACGGGCGCTCGATGCCCGCCATCCACGCGGCAAGCGTTTCCAGCGCGTCCTGTGTGGGTGCAGGCCGCCCCACTATGAAAAAGAGGAGCGGCAGCGCCATCGCCAAGGTGAGCCAGCGGGGTGTCCTGACCAACATGGACTGGTGCCAATGCAACAGCAAAAAGCTTGCGCTTACAACTGTTCCAAGCATCGCACCCGTGACGACCTCTGCGGTGGAGTGAACTTCGAGGGCCAGGCGCGACACGCCGATGAAGACGCCCCATACCCATCCCGATACCGCAGCCGCCATGCGCACCTTTGGTGCGCGGCGCCGCGCCGCCAGCCAGAAAACGACCGGCCAGACGCTGGTTGCCAGCGCGGTATGTCCGCTGAAGCCGATGAAATCGAAATGGGCGCTGCCAATGCCCCAGCCCATGAACAGAAGCTTGGACAGCATCACGATGAAACCGCAACCGCCGAATAGCAGCGTCCACCGCACCGCCGCCGGGCGCGTGCCGCGGTCGATTGCGAGCCAAATAGCAATTCCCAATGCGGTGGGCAACAGGAAGCCGCTGTCACCGAAGCCGGTGGCAATTAACCAGAAATTATTCATTAACGTGAAATAAGTGCGCTTTTCTATTGCTTCGCCATCGCCGGCCGGAGCCGTTCCGAAGGCATACTTGCGGCACCTTCAACACCAGCGCTCCTGGAGCATATTGAAATCATGAGCATCCTCAGTGAGTTCAAGGAATTTGCCGTCAAGGGCAACGTGATCGATCTCGCAGTCGGCGTGATCATTGGCGCAGCATTCGGGAAGATCGTCGATTCGATCGTTGCCGACATCATCATGCCGGTCGTCGGGCTGGTGTTCGGCAAGCTGGATTTCTCTAACCTGTACGTGGTGCTGGGCACCGTGCCGGCGGGGGTCGCCAACAACCTGGCCGACCTCAAGAAGGCCGGCGTGCCGGTGCTGGCCTATGGCAACTTCATCACCATCGCGGTCAACTTCGTGATCCTTGCCTTCATCATCTTCATGATGGTCAAGCAGATCAACAAGCTGCGCAAGACGCATGCCGAGGCGCCTGCGGCACCGGTGGCACCGCCGGAGGACATCGCCCTCCTGCGCGAAATCCGCGACAGCCTGAAGCGCCCCTGAGCCGCCCTCGCGCGCCTTCCTGATCAGGCGCCCGCCAAGGTTCTGGCCATGCGTAGCGCCTCGACGAGGCTCGACGCATCGGCCCGGCCGGTGCCTGCAATATCGAATGCGGTGCCGTGGTCGGGGCTGGTGCGCACCAGCGGCAGGCCCAGCGTCACGTTCACGCCCTTCTCCACGCCAAGGTACTTGACCGGGATCAGGCCCTGGTCGTGGTACATCGCAATCACCACGTCGAACTCGCCGCTCCCCGGCACCCCGGGCTTGGCACGCGCGCGCATGAAGACGGTGTCGGGCGCATAAGGCCCGTGGGCATCGATGCCTTCGGCAAGGGCGGCCGCAATGGCCGGCGCAATGATGTCGCGCTCTTCGGAGCCGAACAGGCCGCCCTCGCCCGCATGCGGATTGAGGCCGGCCACGCCGATGCGCGGCGCCCGCCCGAGCATGCGCTGCAAGGCGCGGTGGGTGATGCGCAGCGTCTCCAGCACGCTGCCGAAGCTCACGGCCGTGATGGCGTCGCGCAGCGACATGTGAATGCTCACCAGCACGGTGCGCAGCTCGTCGTTGGCCAGCATCATGCGCACCGGCATGCCGTCCACCGCGAGGCCCGCGTGCGCAGCGGCCTCGGCCTGCAGCAGCTCGGTATGGCCGGGATAGGGAAAACCGGCCGCGGCCAGTGCTTCCTTGTGCAGCGGCGCCGTGACGATGGCGGCGATCTCGCCACGCAAGGCGGCGCGCGCAGCCCAGACCACGCAGTGGCCGGCCACGCGGCCGGCTTCGGCACTGATGCGGCCCGGCACGATGTCTTCCGCCGGCGCGGCCACCACCTGCAGCACCGGGATGCAGCCCGGCGGCACCGCGGCCGCTTCGGCAATGCGCTCGATCCGCGCCACCGGCCAGGCGGGTTGCCCCGGCGAGGCCAGCGCCTGCGATGCCCGGCGCATCGCGGCCACGTCGCCGGCCACGAACGCGCCGCGCGTGGCGTCGGGCGCCTGGCGGAAGGCCTTGGCGATGATTTCCGGGCCGATGCCCGCGGGATCGCCCAGCGTGATGGCGAGGGGAGCGTGGCCGTTCATCGGAATACCTTCGCCCTGGCGGGCTGCGGCGCGAGCTTGCTTGGGGTGGCCCGGCGCTGCGTTCATGCCGGATTGTCGATGTCGATGAACTCGTGCTTCAGCCCGAGCTGGGCCGCCACGTGCCCGGCCACCGCCTGCGCGCCGTAGCGCTCGGTGGCATGGTGGCCGCAGGCCAGGAAGGCGACGCCCATCTCGCGGGCGTAGTGGGCCTGGGGTTCGGAGATCTCGCCGGTGATGAAGGCGTCGGCCCCCGCCGCAATGGCCGCCTCGAAGTAGCCCTGGGCGCCGCCCGTGCACCACGCGACGTTCTTGATCGGGCGGTGCGCCGTATCCACCAGGGTGACAGGCCGCTTCAGCACCTTCTCCGCGTGTGCGGCCAGTTCCTTGGCGCTGGCAAAGGCTTCCCCGTTGTCGCGCGCGCCCAGGAAGCCCAGCTCCTGCTCGCCGAAGCGCCCGGTCGAGCCCGCATGGGCGAGCAGGCCGAGCTGCAGGCCGAGCTGTGCGTTGTTGCCCAGCTCCGGGTGCGCATCGAGCGGCAGGTGATAGGCAAAAAGGTTGACGTCGTCGCCCAGCAGCAGCCCCAGGCGCTGCTTCATCCAGCCGGTGACGCAGCCGTCCTGGCCGCGCCAGAACAGGCCGTGGTGCACGAAGATCGCGTCGGCCTCGGCATGGATGGCGGCCTCGATGAGCGCGCGGCTCGCCGTGACGCCGGAGACGATCTTCCGCACCACGGTGCGGCCCTCGACCTGCAGGCCATTGGGTCCGTAGTCCTTGAAGCGCGACGGCGCAAGGAGCAGGTCGAAGGCATGCAGCAATTCATGGCGAGTGGTGCTCATCGCGCCATTGTCGCGCTCCCGATGCCGTCGCGCATCGCATGGCCGCGCGCCGCCAATGGCCACAGGGCCAGCACGAAGCCCAGCCCGGCCAGCACGGCGACGTAGTGCGCCGGCGCCATGGTGTCGTGCTGCAGCCAGAGCGTGAGGATCACCGGCGTGAGGCCGCCGAACACCGCATACGACATGTTGTAGGCAAACGAAAGCCCCGTGAAGCGCACCGGCGCCGGAAACGCGCGCACGCCGGCGATCGGCACGGTGGCGATGGTGCCCACGAACAATCCCACCAGGCCGTAGTGCCAGAACAGCGTGGCCGGCGTGCCGGGCAGTCCCGTGTAGAAAAGATAGGCCGTTGCGAACAACCCGCCCCATCCGATGAGCATCACGGCACGCGTGCCGATGCGGTCGCTGGCCCAGCCGGCCAGCACGCAGCCGATGGTCAGCGTCAGCGTGGCCAGGGCGTTGGCTTCCAGCGCCAGCGCTGCCGGAATGTGGTGCACCTTCTGCAGGTAGGTGGGCGTGTAAAGCACCACCACCACGATGGCGGCCGACAGCACCCAGGTCAAGAGCGCCACGTAGACGCTGGCCGCGCGGTGCTCGCGCAGCACGGTGCGCAGCGGCAGCTCGCGGGCCACCGTCCTGCGGCCTGCCAGTTCCTTGAAGACCGGCGTCTCGTGCAGGAAGCGGCGCAGGTACACCGAGACGAGGCCGAACACCCCGCCCAGCACGAAGGGAATGCGCCAGGCGAAGCCGCTCACCTCCGCCGGCGAATAGTGGCGGTTGATGGCCACGGCCACCAGCGAGCCCAGCAGGATGCCGCCCGTGATGCCCGAAGTCAGCGCGCCGATGCCGAAGCCGTAGCGCTGCGCCGGCACGTGCTCGCCGATGAAGACCCAGGCGCCCGGCATCTCGCCGCCGATGGCCGCGCCCTGCAGCACGCGCATCGCGAGCAGCAGCAAGGGTGCGGCGATGCCGATGCTCGCGTAGGTGGGCAAGAGGCCGATGACCAGCGTGGGCGCCGCCATCAGGAAGATCGACAGCGTGAACATGCGCTTGCGGCCGAGCAGGTCGCCGAAATGCGCAATGACGATGCCGCCCACCGGGCGGGCCAGGTAGCCGGCCGCGAAGATGCCGAAAGTCTGGAGCTGCCGCAGCCAGTCGGGCATGTCGGCGGGGAAGAAAAGCGCACCCAGCACGGTGGCGAAGAACACGTAGATGACGAAGTCGTAGAACTCCAGCGTGCCGCCGAGCGCGGACAGGGCCAGGGTCTTGTAGTCGCGCGCGTCGAGCGTGCGCGCCGGCACCGGCTGCGTGCCGTCCGGGGAGATTGCGTGAGAAGTCATGGCGGGCAGGGAGGTCGTTGCCGCGCGCCGGGGCCGCCGAGGGATGGGAAGCGGAAAATCGGCGCGCCGGCGAAACGCCTGGCCGCGTCCGCCGGATGGGCGGCGCGGAAGGCCGGAGCTCGGAGCCGTGTGGGCTCGCTGCGCGATGCTAAGGGTTATCCCTTATTGGCGCACGAGACCTTTGTCATTCTCGACCGCAGCGCGCGGTTTCTGGCGGCTGGGGGTTGAGGGACAATGGACCCGTCGGCGCCGCGTGGACGGCGCGTTCCCCCGTTTTATCTCAAGCTTCATGAAACGCACCTGGCTGCTCTTTGCCCAAGCCGTGACCGTCCTTTTGGCGGCCTACTTCGTTGTTGCCACGCTCAAGCCCGAGTGGATCAACCGCCGCGCCACCTCGCTGGGCGGCGTGGTCTCGATCGTCGAGGCGCCCGCGGGCGCCCCCGCGGTGCCGGCGGCCGGCAGCCTGAGCGCGGCCGCAAAGAAAGCCTCGCCGGCCGTCGTGAGCATCAACACCAGCAAGGCGGCGCAGCGCCATCCCCGCAGCAACGATCCGTGGTTCCGCTTTTTCTTCGGCGACCAGGGCGACCAGCCCCAGGTCGGCCTGGGCAGCGGCGTGATCGTGAGCGCCGAGGGCTACATCCTCACCAACAACCATGTGGTCGAAGGCGCGGACGAGATCGAGGTCACCCTCAACGACAGCCGCCACACGCGCGCCAAGGTGATCGGCACCGACCCGGACACCGACCTTGCCGTGCTCAAGATCGAGATGGACAAGCTGCCCGCGATCGTGCTGGGCAATTCCGACGAGCTCCAGGTGGGCGACCAGGTGCTGGCCATCGGCAATCCCTTCGGCGTGGGCCAGACGGTCACCAGCGGCATCGTCTCGGCGCTCGGGCGCAACCAGCTCGGCATCAACAACTTCGAGAACTTCATCCAGACCGACGCGGCCATCAATCCCGGCAATTCGGGCGGCGCGCTGATCGACGTCAACGGCAACCTGCAGGGCGTCAACACCGCCATCTATTCACGCTCGGGCGGCAGCATGGGCATCGGCTTCGCGATTCCCGTTTCCATGGCAAAGATCGTGCTCGAGGGCATCGTGAAGGACGGCCAGGTGCGCCGCGGCTGGATCGGCGTCGAGCCGAACGAACTCTCGCCCGAGCTGGCCGAGACCTTCGGCGTGAAGGCTGATGCCGGCGTCATCATCACCGGCGTGCTGCAGAACGGGCCGGCAGCCAAGGCCGGCATCCGGCCGGGCGACGTGATCACCTCGGTCGGCGAAAAGAAGACCGACAACGTGCAGGCCCTGCTGACCGCCGTGGCCGGCCTCAAGCCCGGCAGCACCACGCGCTTCGCACTGCAGCGCGGCACCGACAAGATGGAACTGGACGTGACGCCGGGCCTGCGGCCCAAGAGCCCGATGCGGCAGGTGCCGAACCAGCCCGAGTGAGCGCTCAGGAAGACGCCGACGAATCGGCGCTTTCTTTTTCTTCCTCTTCGGATTTCTTGGTGGTATTTGCGAAATAGCGCGCGCCGATGATGCCGACCTCGTAGAGCAGGCACATCGGCACCGCCAGCGCAAGCTGCGACACCACGTCCGGCGGCGTGAGCACCGCGGCCACCACGAAGGCCACCACGATGAAGTAGCCGCGGAAGGACTTGAGCTTCTCGATGGTGACCATCTCGAAGCGCACCAGCAGCATCACGACGATCGGCACTTGGAAGGCCACGCCGAACGCGATGTAGAGCGAGAGGATGGCCTCGACGTACGAGGAGATGTCGGGCGTGGCCGCCACCGCGGCCGGCGTGAACTTCTGGATGAAGCTGAACATCTTGTCGAGCACGAAGAACTGCACGAAGGCGATGCCCGCATAGGCCAGCAGGCTGCCGAAGAAGATCAGCGGCAGCGCAAAGCGCTTTTCATGGCTGTAGAGCCCCGGCGCAATGAACATCCAGGCCTGGTACATGAGCCAGGGCAGCGCCAGCAGCACCGCCGTCATCATGAGCACCTTGAGCGGCACGAAGAACGGCGAGAACACGCCAATGGCGATGAGCTTGGCGTCCGGCGGCATGTGTGCGCGGATCGGCATTGCGATCAGGTCGATCAGCCCGCCCGGGCCGGGCCAGATGGCAAGCAGGATGCCCGCGACCGCCAGGCCGTAGACGCAGTAGAGCAGCCGGTCGCGCAGCTCGACCAGATGTTGCACGAACGGTTGCTCGGTGCCCGCCAGCTCGTCTTCTGCGTCTTTGTTCTTGTTGTCGGAATCGGCCATTGGAAAGAGAAAAAGCAGGAGAAAAGCGTGGCTTCGGCCGGCGTGCGGCGCACGAGGAACGCGCTGGTGGGAAAGCCGCTAGTTGATCTTGTGGGGACGGAAGCGGGCGACGCGCGCGGCACCCGAGAGCGCCTTGGTGCGCACGCCGTTGCGCGCCTTGTACCACTGCGGCGTGGCGCCCTGCTTCAGGCGCCAGTTCTTGCGCGGGTGCCTGTATTCGGGCACCGCGGGCTCGGGTTCGGCCAGCGCCGAAAGCGTTTCGCCCGAGCCGGAGAACTGCTTCTCGAGTTCGCTGGCGCCGCTGTGGATGCTCTGCTCGACGTCCCGCGCGGCCTCTTCCACCGTGCCCTTCATCTTGCGCAGTTCGTCCAGCTCCATCGAGCGGTTGACTTCAGCCTTGACGTCGTTCACGTAGCGCTGCGCCTTGCCCAGCAGGGTGCCGACGGTGCGCGCCACCCGGGGCAGTTTTTCCGGCCCGATGACGATCAGAGCCACGACGCCGATGAGCGCCAGCTTCTCAATGCCGAGGTCGAGCACTTATGACCCGCGCTCAGGACTTCTGACGCGCTTCGACGTCGATGGTGGACTTGTCGCTGTTGGCCGGCTGGCCGGTCACCTGCGCTGCAGGAGCCGACGAAGCGGCGGGTGCATCGGTGGTGCTGCCGTCCTTCATGCCGTCCTTGAAGCCCTTGACGGCGCCACCAAGGTCGGAACCCATGTTCCGCAGCTTCTTGGTGCCGAAGATCATGACCACGACGAGCAGCACGATCAGCCAGTGCCAGATAGAAAAAGAACCCATGGAAGACTCCTAAGAATGTGTCCGATTTTAGTCGGGCTGAATGTGACAGTTCGGATTAATGGGATTCAGCCGCGCAGCCACGGGCGGGGGCCGCCCATGACGTGCACATGGAGATGGTGGACCTCCTGCCCGCCCTCGGCGCCGGTGTTCACGACGACCCGGTAGCCGCCCTCCGGATAGGGCCTGCAGCCCTGTTCCAGCGCGAGCCGGGGTGCCAGCGTCATGATCCGGCCCATCAGCGCGGCGTCGTCGGGCGTGAGCTGCGCCATCGAGGCGATGTGCCGCTTGGGCACCAGCATGAAGTGCACCGGCGCCCAGGGCGCGATGTCGTGAAAGCCGAACAGTTCGTCGTCCTCGTAGACCTTGCGCGAAGGAATCTTGCCTTCGATGATTTTGCAGAAGACGCAGTTCGGATCAGATGACATCTTTGGGTTCCATGGGACGGCTGCCGTTCATGCGGATCATGCCCTTCACGATCCGGTAGAGAAACCACAGCGAAATGAGGCTCCAGGCGATCCAGCCCGGCACGAGAAAGAGCAGCCAGAGCCACGAGGTCAGGATGTACAGCAGGCCCGCCCACAGCACCGAGCGGATGCGCCAGCTGAAATGCGTGGCCTGCCAGGTGCCGGCCGCGTCGTCGCGCTTGATGAAGTCGATCAAGAGCGCCAGCAGCAGCAGCGCCACCGAGGCCTGCGCCCCCGGCAGGACGGCGCCAATGGCCACGATCAGGTGCAGGATGTAGCTGATCCAGCCCCAGGTCTTGAGCGAGTCGTCGGGTTCCACGTTCACGATGTCGTTGGCCATGGGACGTCCTTTCAATCGTTGGATGCCTCGCGGGCCTGCGCCTTGCGCAGGGCTTTTTCCTCGATGCCGCTGGTGCCCTCGCGGCGCTCCAGCTCCGCGATCACCTCGCCGGGCGAGAAACCGTAGTGCGCCAGCGCCACCATGGTGTGGAACCACAGGTCGGCCACTTCGTTCACTATTTTTGTGCGGTCGCCGCCATGGTCGGCATCCTTGGCGGCCATGACCACCTCGGTGGCTTCCTCGCCGATCTTCTTGAGGAAGGCATCGGGGCCCTTGTGCAGCAGGCGCGCCACGTAGCTCTTGTCGGGGTCGCCGCCGCGCGCGGGCAGGCGGCTTTCGATGACCGCGGCCAGGCGTGCGAGGGCGTCCGAGGTGTTCACTGTGGCGGTCATTTGTAGATCGACTCCGGGTCTTTCAAGACCGGCTCGACCGCGTGCCATTGGCCCTTCTCGTATTTGCTGAAGAAGCAGCTGTGGCGTCCGGTGTGGCAGGCGATGCCGGGCTCGTGGCCGAGTTGGGTGACCTTGAGCAGCACGACGTCGTTGTCGCAGTCGAGGCGGATCTCGTGCACGGTCTGCACGTGGCCCGATTCCTCGCCCTTGAACCAGAGCTTGTTGCGCGAGCGGCTGAAATACACGGCGCGCCCGAGCTCGGCGGTCTTTTCGAGCGCCTCGCGGTTCATCCAGGCGAACATCAGCACGTCGTTGCTGCCCTGTTCCTGCGCGATCACGGGCACCAGCCCGTTCGCGTCCCATTTCACTTCGTCAAGCCAATTCATGGCGGGTATTGTCCCACCGCCGGGCGGCCCTGAAGCGGATCAGGTCCGAACCGGAATGCCCCGCGCAGCCATGCGGGCTTTCGCCTCGCCGACCGTGTGCTCGCCGTAGTGGAAGATGCTGGCGGCCAGCACCGCGTCGGCGCCGCCGGTCTGGATGCCGTCGGCCAGGTCGTCGAGGCTGCCCACGCCGCCCGAGGCAATCACCGGCACGTTGACGGCGTCGCTGACCGCACGGGTGAGCGCAAGGTCGAAGCCGCTCTTGGTGCCGTCGCGGTCCATGCTCGTGAGCAGGATCTCGCCGGCGCCGCGGCGCACCATCTCGGTTGCCCATTTGACGGCGTCCAGGCCGGTGTTCTTGCGGCCGCCATGGCTGTACACGTCCCAGCCCGCGCCGCGCGTGGCGGCTTCTTCGGGGCTGCGGCGCTTGGCGTCGATGGCCACGACGATGCATTGCGAACCGTACTTCTGCGAGGCGTCGTTGATCACCTGCGGATCGGCAATGGCCGCCGAATTGAAGCTGGTCTTGTCGGCGCCCGCGTTGAGCAGCCGGCGCACGTCGGCCACGGTGCGCACGCCGCCGCCCACGGTCAATGGAATGAAGACCTGCGAGGCCACCGCCTCGATGATCGGCAGGATCAGGTCGCGCCCGTCGCTGGTGGCCGTGATGTCCAGGAAAGTGAGCTCGTCGGCCCCCTGCGCGTTGTAGCGCGCCGCAATCTCGACCGGATCGCCGGCGTCGCGCAGCTCGAGAAAGTTGACGCCCTTGACCACGCGGCCGCCGGTGACGTCGAGACAGGGAATGATGCGTTTTGCGAGCATGGTCGGTCGTAAAGGGAAAAAATCAGGAAACGCGAAGCTGCTGCCAGCCCTGCCATTGGGCGCCGGGCGCGAGCAGCACCTGCTCGTCGATGCGCGCGGCCTCCACGCAGAGCATGTGCCTGTAGCCATCTTCGGGCATGTCGGCGAGTTTCGCACCGAGCACGGCGCCGGGGTTCCAGACCACGGTTTCGCTGCAGCTGGCGCTTTGCGCGATCTCGAGCGTGCCGCTCGGCTGCACCAGGCGCAGCGGCTTCGCGGGCGCGGCATAGACGCTGTCGAATTCGGCACTGAAATGCAGTGCCGGGGCCGTTTCCACGTGGCGGTCGTCGCGCAGCGAATCCCAGCGGTTGGCACCCTGCAGGCCTTCGAGGCGCACCTGCGCGATGTCGTCGACGCGCAGGTAGGTGTGCAGGGCGGCTGCGAAGCTGAACGGGCCATGGCCGGTATTGAGCAGCGTCAGCGCGGTGCGCAGCCGGCCCGCAGCCATGCCGATCTGCAGCCGCGCCTCGAAAGCGTGCGGCCAGAGCCTGCGCGTGGCCTCGCTGTCGCGCAGCCGCAGGGTCAGTTCGCCCGATGTGGCGTCGATACCCCGGTTCTCCCAAGGCAGATTGCGCATGAATCCATGCTTGGGCAACATGCCGCGCTGGTTGAACTGGGGGCAGCAGATGGGCATGCCGCCGCGGATCGCCGCCTGTCCGTCGAACACCGCAGAGGGGCTCAGGTAGAGCCTTTCCGTCCCATCGGCGGTGGTCCAGGAAAGCAGCTGCGCCCCGTGCAGCGCCACGGTGAAGGCACCGCCGTCGGCGCCGGCGGCACGAAGCGCGGGCTGGCCGCGGAACTCGATCGGGCTGATATCCATTGGAGAATTGTAGGCAGCGAAGTTCCGGGCACGGAATTGGCATTGGACACTTAAGGCTTCATTGCCGCCGCGCCGGCGCCGGTTGCGTACAGGGGACCTTCTTGGATACCCTTCGCTGCCGCGCAAGAACAGGGCGCCGGCCGATGTGCGCCCGCCCCAGAACCACACACACCCCGAAGGGACACCTATGAAGAGAAAACTGCCGGCCGCCGCCTGGATCCTGATCGCCATGGTGCTCGGCATCCTTGTCGGCTACATGATCTTCACGAGCTTTCCCGACAAGAAGGCCGCGGCGCAGATCGCAGGCTACGTGTCGATTGTGTCGGACGTGTTTCTGCGCCTCATCAAGATGCTGATCGGCCCGCTGGTGTTCTCCACGCTGGTGGTGGGCATCGCGCACATGGGCGACGCCAAGTCGGTGGGCCGGGTGTTCGGCAAGTCGCTGGGCTGGTTCCTCACTGCTTCGCTGATCTCGCTGGTCATCGGCCTGGTCATGGCCAATGTGCTGAAGCCCGGCGAGAACCTGGGCCTTCCGCTGCCGGACATCGGCGCTTCGGCCAACCTGGCGACCGCGAAGTTCACGCTCAAGGACTTCGTGAGCCACATGGTGCCGAAGTCCTTTGCCGAGGCCATGGCCAACAACGAGATCCTGCAGATCGTGGTGTTCTCGATGTTCTTCGGCGTGGCGCTCGCCTCGCTCGGCGACAAGGCCAGGACGCTGGTGGCCGCCATCGACGAACTCTCGCACGCCATGCTCAAGATCACCGGCTACGTGATGAAGCTGGCGCCGCTCGCGGTGATGGCCGCCATGGCCGCCACGGTTGCGACGAACGGCCTGGGCATCCTGCTCAAGTTCGCGGTCTTCATGGGCGACTTCTACCTGGGCCTGTTCGTGCTGTGGGGCGTGC
>NZ_JBFTPJ010000018.1:0-16202 GCF_056398445.1 Variovorax sp. 01T439_2 | reverse complement strand
TCGAGCTCGCCCAGGCGCAGCTTGGGCAACAGGCGCGTGAGGTCGCCTTCTTCCACCAGCACCGTGGTCTGCGAGGAGTTGGCCTTGAGCATCTCGACCGCGCGCGCCAGCAGCACCGGCATGGCCACCACCATGGCGCCCACGCTGGTGCGGCCCGCGGCGCCGCTGGCCACGGCGGCGATCTCGTCGCGCGTGCGGTCGTAGTCGGCCAGCACCGAGCGCGCGAAGCGCACCACGCTCTCGCCATAGGGCGTGGGCTCGGTGCCGCGTGTGGAGCGCTCGAACAGCGCGAGGCCGAACATGCGCTCGATCTCCACCAGCGACTTGGACACCGCCGGCTGCGTGACCGACAGGAATTCGGCCGCACGGCCCAGGTGGCGGAACTGGTCGAGCGCCACCAGCATCTGCAGGTGGCGCAACTTGAGGTTGGAACGCAGGACGCGGTCGATCTGGCTCATCGTGGTGGGTGCGGCTGTTTCCTCTTCATAACCTCCGGGCTATGAAGAGAGTCCGCTATTTCATTGGATTGCAATGATTGTCTACTGAAGAATGCGCCCAGCTTTCTCGAACAACAATCGTCGGAGACATACGCATGACCTTGCATCGCACCCTGCAGCGGCGCCAACTGGTGCTGGGCGGCCTTGGCGCCGCCGCGCTCGCCACCGCCACCGGCCGCGCCTTTGCGGCCGACTACCCGGAACGCCCCATCACCTTCATCTGCCCGTGGCCCGCCGGCGGCACGGCCGATCGCTCGATGCGCGCCATCTGCCAGATTGCGGCGCGCGAGCTCGGCCAGCCCATTGCGCTGGAGAACCGCGCCGGCGCCTCGGGAATGATCGGCACCAAGGCACTGGCCTCGGCCCGGCCGGACGGCTACACCATCGGGCAGATCCCCATCTCGGTGACGCGCTTCGCGCAGATCGGCACCGTGCAGATCGATCCGCTCAAGGACCTGAGCTACCTGGCGCGCACCTCGGGCCAGACCTTCGGCATCGCGGTGCCGGCCAGCTCGCCCTTCAAGTCGCTACGCGACATGGTGGCGCAGGCCAAGGCCAAGCCGGGCGTCGTCAGCTACGCGCATGCGGGCGTGGGCGGCGCCACCCACGTGGGCATGGAGCAGTTCGCGCAGGCGGCCGGCGTCAAGTTCAACGCCATTGCCTACAAGGGCGGCTCGGCCGCGCTGCAGGATGTGCTGGGCGAACAGGTCGACATGCTGGCCGACAGCAGTTCCTGGGCGCCACACGTCGAAAGCGGCAAGCTGCGGCTGCTCGCCACCTGGGGCGAGGCGCGCACGCCGCGCTTCAAGGACACGCCCACGCTCAAGGAACTGGGCTACGACGTGGTGGTGGAAGCACCCAACGGCATCGGCGCGCCGCGCGGCCTGCCGCCCGCGGTGGAAAAGAAGCTGCGCGATGCGTTCCGCGTGGCCGTTGCCAGCGAAGAATTCAAGAAGGTGGCCGACAGCATCGATGCGCCGGTCATGTACCAGGACGGCCCCGAGTACCGCAGGTACGTCGAAGCCGTCTACCGCCAGGAGACCGAGCTGATCCGCAAGCTCAATCTCAAGGAACTGATGGAGAAAGGTTGATGGCCGACAGCCCCCTGCTTCGCCTGCACCCGCACGACAACGTGCTGGTTGCCAAGACGCCGATCGCCCTGGGCGAAACGATTGCCGAGTTTGGCGTGCGGGCGCGCGCGCAGATTCCCGCGGGGCACAAGATCGCGTCGCGCGCCATTGCGGCCGGCGAGCAGGTGAAGAAGTACGACACGGTCATTGGCGTGGCCTCGCGCGACCTGGAGGCCGGCGACTACGTGCACAGCCACAACCTCACGCTGGTGGACTCCTACCGCGACCCGGCCTTCTGCCAGGACGTGCGGCCGGTGGCCTATGTGCCCGAGGCCGAGCGCGCCACCTTCATGGGCTTTGTGCGGGCCGACGGCCGCGTGGGCACGCGCAACTTCATCGGCATCTTGTCGTCGGTCAACTGCTCGGCCACTGTCATCAAGCGCATCGCCGCGCACTTCACGCCCGAGCGCCTGGCGGCCTTTCCCAACGTGGACGGCGTGGCCGCCTTCGCGCAGACCAGCGGCTGCGGCATGTCGTCGCCGAGCGAGCACTTCGACGTGCTGCGCCGCACCTTGGCCGGCTATGCGCGCCACCCCAACCTGGCCGGCGTGCTGATCGTGGGCCTGGGCTGCGAGCGCAACCAGGTCGATGCGCTGGTCGATTCGCAGGGCCTGAAGCAGGGCCGCCTGATGCGCACGATGGTCATGCAGGAGGTGGGCGGCACGCGCCAGACCATCGAGGCCGGCATCCGTGCCGTGGAAGAAATGCTGCCCGAGGCCAACGCGGCCGAGCGCACCCGCRTGGGCGCCAACCACCTGAAGATCGGCCTGGAGTGCGGCGGCTCCGACGGCTTCTCGGGCATCACGGCCAACCCGGCATTGGGCGCCGCCATGGATGTGCTGGTGCGCCACGGCGGCACCGCCATTCTTTCGGAAACGCCCGAGATCCACGGCGTCGAATTCATGCTCACGCGGCGCGCCGCCACGCCCGAAGTCGGCCAGAAGCTGCTCGACCGGCTGGCCTGGTGGGAGCGCTATGCGGCGGGCCAGAACGCGCAGTTCAACGGCGTGGTGGGGCACGGCAACCAAGCCGGCGGGCTGGCCAACATCTTCGAGAAATCGCTGGGCTCGGCCATGAAGGGCGGCACCACGCCGCTGCAGGCCGTGTACGAATACGCCGAGCCCATCGACCAGGCCGGCTTCGTCTTCATGGATTCGCCGGGCTACGACCCGGTGGCCGTGACCGGGCAGATCGCGAGCGGCGCGCAGCTGATCTGCTTCACCACCGGGCGCGGCTCGATGTTCGGCAGCAAGCCCGCGCCGACCATCAAGCTGGCCAGCAACACGCCGATGTTCAAGCGCCTCGAGGAGGACATGGACATCAACTGCGGCGTGGTGCTCGACGGCGAACTCTCGGTGCCCGAGCTCGGCCAGCGGATCTTCGAGCAGATCCTGCGCCATGCCTCCGGCGAGCAGACGCGCAGCGAAGCGCTGGGCCTGGGCGACCACGAGTTCGTGCCGTGGCACCTGGGCATCGTCAGCTGACTTTCTTTTGATACCGACGGACATGCCTCTCAATCTCTCCCGCCCCGACCTGCAGCGCACCGCCAACTTCATCGGCGGCGAATGGTGCGCGGCCGCCGCCGGCCGCACGCTCGACGTGACCGACCCCGCCACCGGCGCGCTCATCGCGCAGGTGCCCGACTCCGGCGCCGAAGCCGCCCGCGCCGCCGCCGATGCCGCGCACGCCGCCTTCCCCGCCTGGCGCCGCACGCCGGCCAAGCAGCGTGCGCAGATCCTCAAGCGCTGGAACGACCTGGTGCTCGCGCATCAGGAAGACCTCGGCCGCCTGATCTCGCGCGAACAGGGCAAGCCGCTGGCCGAAGGCATCGGCGAGGTCGCCTACGCGGCCAGCTACATCGAGTGGTTTGCCGAAGAGGCCACGCGCGCCAATGGCGAGGTGATTCCCGCGCCCGTTCCGGGCCGGCGCATGTTCGCCATCAAGGAGCCCGTCGGCGTGGTGGCCGCGATCACGCCCTGGAACTTTCCGGCCGCGATGATCGCGCGCAAGATCGCACCCGCGCTGGCCGCGGGCTGCACCGTGGTGTGCAAGCCGGCCGAGGACACGCCGCTCACCTCGCTCGCATTGGTGGCGCTGGCCGCGCAGGCCGGCGTGCCCGCGGGCGTGCTCAACATCGTGACGGCTTCGCGCGAGCGCACTCCCGAGGTGGTCGACGCGTGGCTGGGCGATGCCCGCGTGCGCAAGATCACCTTCACCGGGTCGACGCCGGTCGGCAAGCACCTGGCGCGCCGCTCGGCCGACACGCTCAAGAAGCTGTCGCTCGAACTCGGCGGCAATGCGCCCTTCATCGTGTTCGAGGATGCCGACCTGCACGCCGCGGTCGACGGCCTGATGGCCGCCAAGTTCCGCAACGGCGGCCAGACCTGCGTGTGCCCGAACCGCGTGTTCGTGCACGAGGCCGTGCATGACGAGTTTGCCGGGCTGCTCGCGGCACGTGTCGGATCGCTGCGCGTCGGTCCGGCCGGCGACCCGGCCTCGCAGATCGGCCCGATGATCAATGCGCGCGCCATCGAAAAGATCGAGCGCCATGTGCAGGACGCCGTTTCGCGCGGCGCGCGCGTGCTCGCAGGCGGCACGCGGCTACCCGCACTCGGGTCGAACTACTTCGCGCCCACCGTGCTGGTCAACGCCGACGCCGCCATGGCCTGCGCCTGCGAAGAAACCTTCGGCCCCGTTGTTCCGCTGACGCGCTTCGCCAGCGAAGCCGAGGTGGTGGCCCAGGCCAACGACACGCCCTTCGGCCTGGCCGCGTATTTCTACTCGCGCGACGTGCGCCGCATCTGGCGCGTGGCGGATGCGCTCGAAGCCGGCATCGTCGGCATCAACGAAGGCGCACTGGCCGCGGAGGCCGCGCCTTTCGGCGGCGTGAWGGATTCGGGCTACGGCCGCGAAGGCTCGGTCCACGGCCTGGACGACTACCTGCATACCAAATACGTCTGCCAGGGCCAGCTCGACTGACGCCGCGCCCACGCCCCACACATCAACGGAAAAAACATGCCCGCCCTCAACGCCTTCAAGACAGCCCTGGCCGCCAAACAGCCGCAGATCGGCCTCTGGCTCTCGATGGCCGACTCCTACATGGCCGAGGTGAGCGCCACCGCCGGCTTCGACTGGCTGCTGATCGACGGCGAGCACGCGCCCAACGACCTGCGCTCCACGCTGGCCACATTGCAGGCCGTCGCGCCCCACCGCGCCCAGCCGGTGGTGCGCGCAGTGCAGGGCGACACGGCGCTCATCAAGCAACTGCTCGACATCGGCGCCAAGAACCTGCTGGTGCCCATGGTCGACACCGCCGAACAGGCGCGCGCGCTGGTGTCGGCCACGCGCTATCCGCCGCTGGGCATCCGCGGCGTCGGCAGCGCGGTGGGCCGCGCCTCGCAGTGGAGCGCACGCACCGACTACCTCGACATCGCCGATGCGGAGGTCTGCCTGCTGGTGCAGGCCGAAACCGTGGCGGCGCTTTCCAACCTGCCGCAGATCTGCGCGGTGGACGGCATCGACGGCGTCTTCATCGGCCCGGCCGACCTGGCCGCGTCGATGGGCCACCGCGGCCGGCCCGGCCACCCGGAAGTGCAGGCCGCCATCGAAGCCGCCATGCGCACCATCGTGGCCTCCGGCAAGGCCGCGGGGACGCTGACCTCGGACCCGAAACTGGCCCGGCGCTACCTGGAGCTGGGCTGCAGCTTTGTTGCGGTGGGTGTCGACGTGCTGCTGTTCGCAGGCGCGGCCCGCAAGCTCGCGGCCGACTTCAGCGGTGCGCCGCCGGCCGAAGAGCCCGCGTCGCGCGCGGCTTACTGAACGAAGGCCTCGGCGCGAGAAAATCCTAGGGCAGGTTCTCGCGGAAGATCACCTGGCTGCGGGTGGTTTCCACGCCGCTGAGCGCCTCGCGCCCGTCGCGCAAGTTGGCAAAGATGCGCACGCAGCTCATCAGCGTGGTGTGCGGGCTCTGCGTGATCACCGCGTCCATGCTGCCGTCGATCAGCAGCGTGCGCGTGTCGGGCGTGAGCCCGTGCCCGATGAACACCACCTTCTGCTCGCGTCCCGCCTCCTTCAGCGCGCGCGCCACGCCGTCGGATGCGCCGCCGATGTTGTAGATGCCGCCCATGTCGGGGTATTGCTCCAGCAGCGCGCGCGTCTGGCGGTAGTTCTTGCCCGCATCGTCCTGCCCTTCGCGCAGGCCCACCACCTCGAGCCGCGGAAACATCTCGTCGATCACGTGCAGGAAGCCGGCCTCGCGCTCTTCATGGGCCTTGTAGCTCAGGCTGCCCGCAATGAGCGCCACCTTCGCGGCGCGCGCACCGATGAAGCGGCCGATCAGGTAGCCCGCGGTGCGGCCGGCCGCGCGGTTGTCCAGCCCCACGAAGGCGGCGCGCTCCGAATTCGACAGGTCCGAGATCAGCGTGACCACCGGCAGCCCGCGCGCCGCCAGCGCCGCCACCGCCTCGCGCACCGCGGGATGCTCCAGCGCCATCATCGCGATGCCGTCGCAGCGCTGGCCGTGGCGCCGCAGCGCGTCCGCCAGTTCGTGCGGATTGAAGCTCTCGATGAACACCGTGCGGCACTGCACGTTGAACGGCGCCCAGTGCTCCTGCGAGTAGCCCACCATGTCGCCCAGCATGCGGATGAAGCGGTTGGTGCCGGCCGGCAGCAGGAACACCAGCCTGAGGGGCGGCGGCGTGAGCGCGGCATAGAGCTCGGGGCCCGGCAGGTAGTCGAGCTCGCCCGCGGCCTTGAGCACGCGCTGCACCGTGGCGTCGCGCACGCCGGGGCGGCGGTTGAGCACGCGGTCGACGGTGGCGGTCGACACCTGCGCGGCACGTGCGATGTCGACCACGCGCGCACGCCGCGCATCGGCAGGAGGTGAAGGGTTATCCCGCATACATCAAAAACCATCAAGATCGAGTTTGACCCGGATCATGCATGCTTTTATCTTCGCTGTGGCTCGAATCCCATGGTGCATCAGATTGCATCAACCGCATTCCGAAGATCCTGGAGACAAAAGACATGACCTCGCTCACTCGCCTGAACCGCCGCGGTGCCTTGCGCACGCTTTCCGCCCTCCCCGCCGCCGGCATCGTGTCGGCCGTGCCGCGCATCGCGCGCGCCGCGGAGTTCTCGTACAAGTACGGCAACAACCTGCCGCTCAGCCATCCGCTGAACATCCGCGCGCAGGAGGCGGCCGACCGCATCGCCAAGGAAAGCAAGGGCCGGGTCGAGATCAAGATCTTCCCCAACAACCAGCTCGGCGGCGACACCGACATGCTGGCGCAGGTGCGCTCGGGCGGCATCGAGTTCTTCACGCCCTCCGCGCTCGTCATCGCCACGCTGGTGCCGGTGGCCGCCATCAACGCGGTGGGCTTTGCGTTCAACGACTACGCGCAGGTGTGGGGCGCCATGGACGGCAAGCTCGGCGCGCACGTGCGCGGCGCCATTGCCAAGTCACGCCTCTATGCCTTCGAGAAGATGTGGGACAACGGCTTTCGCCAGACCACCAGCAGCAAGGCGCCGGTCACCAGCGCCAAGGACATGGACGGCCTGAAGATCCGCGTGCCCGTGAGCCCGCTGTCGATCTCCATGTTCAAGGGCCTGGGCGCCGCGCCCGCAAGCCTGCAGTTCAGCGAGGTGTACTCGGCCCTGCAGACCAAGATCGTCGACGCGCAGGAAAACCCGCTGCCGATCATCCAGGTGGCCAAGCTGTTCGAGGTGCAGAAGTTCTGCTCGCTCACCAACCACATCTGGGACGGCTACTGGTTCATTGCCAACGGCCGCGCCTGGGAAGCATTGCCCGACGACCTCAAGACCATCGTGGCGCGCGCCATCAACGACGCCGGCATGCAGCAGCGCGAAGACATCAAGAAGCTCAACGAATCGGTGGTGGGCGACCTGCAGGCCAAGGGCCTCAGCATCAACCGCCCGGTGGCCGAGAGCTTTCGCGCCAAGCTGCGCGAATCGGGCTTCTATGGCGAGTGGAAGGGCCGCTTCGGCCCCGAGGCGTGGGCGCTGCTCGAAGGCGCCGTCGGCAAGCTGGCCTGAGCGGCCATGGTGCATGAATCCACTTTCGAGGCGGCCCCGTTCGTGGGTGCCGGGCCTTCGGCCAATGCGCTGAGCGGCATGGCCGGGCGCGCCGACCGCGTGCTGGGCGGCCTGGTCGAGGCCGTGGCCGCGCTGCTGGTGCTGGCCGAGATCTGCGTGCTGTTCGCGGGCGTGGTGTCGCGCTACGTGTTCCACGCGCCGCTGGTGTGGTCGGACGAGCTCGCATCCATTTTGTTCCTGTGGCTCTCGATGCTCGGCGCGGTGGTGGCGCTGCGCCGCGGCGAGCACATGCGCATGACGGCGCTGCTGCAGAAGGTGCAGCCCTCGACGCGCGCCATGCTCGATGCCTTTGCCATCGCAGCGTCCATCGCGTTCCTGGTGCTGATCGTCTGGCCCTCGGTCGACTATGCGCACGAAGAGTCGTTCATCGTCACGCCGGCGCTGGAAATCAGCAACGCCTGGCGCGCCACGGCCATTCCGGCCGGCATCGCCGTCATGCTGGCAATGGCGCTGCTGCGCCTCGTGCGCGTGTGCACCGGGCGGCAGATTGCGGTCGCGGTGCTCGGCATGGCGGCGCTGGTGGCGGCCTTCTGGCTTGCGGCGCCGCTCTTTGCCACGCTTGGCAAGTTCAACCTGGTGATCTTCTTCGTGGTGGYGGTGGCGGCCACCGTGCTCTCGGGCGTGCCCATTGCGTTCTCGTTTGCGCTGGCCACCTTCGGCTACCTGGCGCTCACCACGCGCACGCCGCTCTTGGTGATGGTGGGGCGGCTCGACGAAGGCATGTCGCACCTGATCCTGCTCGCGGTGCCGCTCTTCATCTTCCTGGGCGCACTGATCGAAATGACGGGCATGGCGCGCGCCATGATCCAGTTTCTTGCGAGCCTCCTGGGCCATGTGCGCGGCGGCCTCTCGTATGTGCTGATCGGCGCGATGTACCTGGTGTCGGGCATCTCGGGCTCCAAGATCGCCGACATGGCGGCCATCGCGCCCGTGCTGTTCCCCGAGATGGTCAAGCGCGGCGCCAAGCCCGGCGACCTGGTGGCGCTGCTGTCGGCCACGGGCGCGCAGACCGAGACCATTCCGCCGTCGATCGTGCTCATCACCATCGGCTCGGTCACGGGCATTTCGATTGCCGCGCTGTTCACGGGCGGGCTGCTGCCGGCCGTGGTGCTGGGCGCCGCGCTTTGCGCGGTGGTGTGGTGGCGCTACCGGCGCGAAGACCTGAGCGGCGTTGCGCGCCACAGCAAGCGCGAGATCGGCAAGCTGCTGCTGGTCGCGCTGCCCGCGGTGCTGCTGCCCTTCGTGATCCGCGCCGCCGTGGTCGAAGGCGTGGCCACGGCCACCGAGGTGTCGACCATCGGCATCGTGTATTCGGCCATCGTCGGCCTCTTCGTGTACCGGCAGTTCGACTGGAAGCGGCTCAAGCCGATGCTGGTCGACACGGCCTCGCTCTCGGGCGCGATCATCTTCATCGTGGGCTGCGCCACGGCCATGGCCTGGGGCCTCACGCAATCGGGCTTCTCGCAGGACCTGGCACGCGTCATGGGCGCGCTGCCGGGCGGCGCCTATGGCTTCCTGGCCGTGTCGATCGTCGCCTTCATCGTGCTGGGCAGCGTGCTCGAGGGCATTCCGGCCATCGTGCTGTTCGGGCCGCTTCTCTTTCCCATTGCCAAGGCCGCGGGCGTGCATGAAGTGCACTACGCCATGGTCGTGATCTTCGCGATGGGCATCGGCCTGTTCGCGCCGCCCTTCGGCGTGGGCTACTACGGTGCCTGCGCCGTCAGCAAGGTCAGCCCCGACGAAGGCATCAAGCACATCTGGGGCTACATCGCCGCGATGCTGGTGGGCCTGGTGATCGTGGCCGCGTTCCCGTGGTTCTCGACCGGTTTTCTCAAGTTCTGATCACAACAACACACTCACATCAACGGAGCCAACCGCAATGAGTCGATTCCTCGGCGAGATTCGCCAGCTGGGCTATGTCGTGCACGACATCGAGGCCGCCATGGACTACTGGAGCACCACGCTGGGCGTGGGCCCATGGTTCTACAACCCCAAGGTGCCGATCAAGAACTACCGCTACAACGGCCAGGCGCACGAGCCCCACAACTCGGTGGCGCTGGCCAACTCGGGCTATGTGCAGGTCGAGCTGATCCAGACGCGCAACGACGTGCCCTCGATGTACCGCGACTTCCTCAAGGCCGGCCGCACCGGGCTGCAGCACGTCGCCTACTGGACGGCCGACTACGACGCCGACCTGGCGCGCCTCACCGCGCAGGGCTTCAAGCCCGTGATGAGCGGCGAGGTGGGCGAGCGCGGCCGCTTCATCTACTTCGACACCGAGTACCACCCGGGCACGGTGATCGAGCTGTCCGAAGTGGCGGGGCCCAAGGGCAAGATGTTCGACCTGATCCGCAGCGCCTCCGAAGGCTGGGACGGCAGCGAGCCGGTGCGGCCCTTCCCTGACCTGAGCAAACTGTGACCGCGACCGAACGCATCCGCGCGCGCTACCTCGTCGAGACGCCGCTGGACCCGGCCGCGGTGGCCGAGGTGATGGCCGGCGAACAATCGTGCGGCACCTTCACGCGCGTCGAGGGCGAGACCGATGCGCTGCGCGAACGCGCGCGCGCCACGGTCGAGGCCATCACCGAGCTTGCACCGGCCGAGGCGCCGAGCCTGCCCAACGCGCTGCTGGAGCGCAAAGGCACCCGCGGCCCATGGCGGCGTGCGCACATCGACATCTCGTTTCCGGTGGCGAACATCGGCGCCAACCTGCCGACGCTCGCGGCCACCGTGTCGGGCAACCTCTACGACCTGGGCGAAGTCACGGGCCTGCGGCTCGAAACATTGCAGCTGCCGGCCGCGTATCGAGTGCAGTTCGAAATGCCGCGCGCCGGCATCGCGGGCACGCGGCGCACCACCGGCGTGGCGAGCGGCGCGCTGGTCGGCACCATCATCAAGCCCAACGTGGGGCTGTCCGCCAGCGAAACCGCCGAGCTGGTCGCCAGGCTCTGCGCCGCGGGTGTCGATTTCATCAAGGACGACGAGGTCTGCGCCAACCCTGCGCACGCCCCGCTCGCCGAGCGCGTGCCCGCCGTGATGGCCGTGGTGCGCGCGCACCAGCAGCGCACCGGCAAGCACGTGATGGTGGCCTTCAACATCACCGACGAAACCGATGCCATGAAGCGGCATGCCGACCTCGTCGAGCGCGAAGGCGGATCGTGCGTGATGGCCAGCCTCAACTGGTGCGGCCATTCGGGCATGCAGACGCTGCGCCGCCACACCGGCCTGGCGCTGCACGGCCACCGCAATGGCTACGGCGCGCTGTCGCGCCATCCGCTGCTGGGCATTTCGTTCCAGGCCTACCAGACGCTCTGGCGGCTCGCGGGCGTCGACCACATGCACGTGCACGGCCTGCAGGGCAAGTTCTCGCAGCCCGACAGCGAAGTCATCGAATCGGCGCGCGACTGCTTCACGCCACTGACCGATGCCGCCGACGACCGCGTGATGCCGGCCTTTTCGTCCGGACAGTGGGCCGGCACCGTGCCCGCCACCTGGGCCGCCATCGGCAGCGACGACCTGCTCTTCATGGCCGGCGGCGGCATCCTCGCGCATCCCGATGGCGCGGCGGCCGGCGTCACCAGCATCCGCCAGGCCTGGTCGGCCGCGCGTGCCGGCACCGCGCTGCAAGAAGCCGCCCGCAGCGCGCCCGAGCTGGCGCGCGCGCTGGCCTTCTTCGGCAAGCCGTGATGCCGGCCACGCAAGCGCCGGCCATCGTCTACTACGGCGACGATTTCACCGGCGCCACCGACACCCTCGGCACCGCCGCGCGCGCCGGCCTGCGTGCCCTGCTCTTCCTGAAGACGCCCGACGCCGCACGGCTCGCGCAGGCCGGGCCGCTCGACGTGCTGGGCATCGCAGGCGCCGCGCGCGCCATGGCGCCCGAAGCCATGCAGGCCGAACTGGCTCCGGTCGCCGCGCTGTTCCGCTCGCTCGGCGCGCGCGTGCTGCACTACAAGACCTGCTCCACCTTCGACAGCGCGCCGCACATCGGCTCCATCGGCGCGGCCGTGCGCACACTGCGCGGCGCCGTCGAACAGCCCTGGACCGCGATCATCGGCGGCCAGCCCAACATCGGCCGGCACTGCCTGTTCGGCAACCTGTTCGCCGCGGCCGGCGCGGGCGGCGAGGTGTTCCGCATCGACCGCCATCCGACGATGAGCCGGCACCCGGTCACGCCAATGCACGAGGCGGACCTGAGGCTGCACCTGGCCAAGCAGGGCCTGGCCGGCGTGCGCTCCATTCCTTTCACGGCCGCCTCGCGGGGGCCGCAGGTGCTTGGCGAGGCGCTGCAGCGCGCGCTGCGCCCGGACGTCGGCAACACCACCGAAGCCGTGCTGTTCGACGTGGCGGATGCACCGCAGCTCGCCGCCATCGGCCAGGTGCTGTGGGCCGAAGCCCGGCGCGCCACGCTGCTGGCCGTGGGCCCGAGCAGCGTGGTCGATGCGCTGGCCGGCGCGCTTGGCACGCGAGGCGATGCGCAAGCCGACCAGCGCCGTATGGGCCCAGCGCGCGGCCCCGTGCTGGTGCTGGCCGGAAGCCTCTCGCCCGTCACCGCGCGCCAGGTGGCGGCCGCACGCTCATTCGACACCGTATGGCTCGACGCGCCCAGCCTCGCGCAGCGCGATGCGGCCACGCTGGAGCGGCATGCGCGCGACATCGCGCAGGGCCTCGCCCGCGGCCGCAGCATGCTGGCCTGCACCCGGCCCGCCGAACAGGCGCCCACCGAGGGCGACCACAAGATCGACGCCCAGACCCTCTCGCGCGCCGGCGGCGACCTGCTGGCCAGGGTGCTGGCCATGGCGCCGCTGCGGCGCGTCGGCATTGCCGGCGGCGACACATCGAGCCACGCCGTGCAGGCGCTCGACGCCTGGGGCCTCTCCTACGTGGCCGACATGGGCGCCGGCGCGTCGCTCTGCCGCGTGCACAGCGACGATGCCGCGCTGGATGGCATGGAGATCATGCTCAAGGGCGGCCAGATGGGCTCGGAGGATGTGTTCGAGCGGCTGGTGCATGGCGCTGCGGACAGCGCCGTCTCGTCACGCAATTATTGAAACAAAACAATTCAATAGTAATAGCCGATTTACAGCAACCAAGTTGCAATTGTCAAACATTTTGAAATTGCAGAGCAAAAGTTCTAATTCCGGGCCAAGTTTCTGCCTGTAACGCCAAAACAGCCTCGATACAGCTGCCCGCCACCTGCCCCGCCTCCCCTGTTTTAGGTACCTGTTTCCCTCTGTACGGTGGTAAGATCGGCCCGTTGACTAGAGTAACAATGCGCTATCGCCGGTTACTATCGGTTGTCGACGCTGTCGCTCACTTCCAAGCTTCAACTGAACGGGGAAAAAATTCATGAAACATAGTCACCTGATCGCAGCCATGGCTCTTGCAGCCCTGGCCTCGGCACCCGCCCTCGCACAATCCCTCCCCACGCCTCCGGCCAGCGCCGCTGATGCCGTGCGCGCAGCTGGCGGTGGCGGCTTGACCACCCAGCAAATCGGTGCGGCAGCTGGCGGCGGCGTGCTGCTGGCAGCGGCCCTGGGCGGTGGTGGCGGCGGCGGTGGTGGCGGTTTCATCATCCCCGGCGGCCCTGGCGGCACTGGCACCACCGGTACCACCGGCACCAGGTAATGGTCGGAGCCCTCCGCAAGGGGGGGTTCCCAGCGAGATTCCAAAGCACCGCCAGCGCGGTGCAAAAACTAGGATGTTGCGTACTCGCATCATCCTTTTTTTTGGGCGGATGCTCCTCGGGCTCCTCGGCAATGCTTGCCACGGCCCGGCACCTCTATAACAACAACGCCTCGCCGTCGGACTCCCACACATTCCGTCCGGAATTCAGCTATTTGCGGGCCACGTTCGAAGGCCGCACCGTGTTTCTTGTGCTCGGATACGTCGACCCCCATCCCGAAGGTCCTACAGAGGTCTGGTACAGCGCCTCGGGTGAAACGGTGCGCCTGCGCCACGGGCGCCTGGTTGCCACCGCCGGCCTCACGACCGACTGGCGCGCCGTGCGCCTTGTCAACGCGCCTGCCTGGCCCTCCGCCACCGCCGCCGAGAGCACAGCGACTGCAACAACACGCTTCCAGCGCGAGCGCGACCTGATGCCCGGCTACCGCTCCGGCATACGCGACGACATCGAGCAGCGGCAAATCGCGCCGCCCACCGACAGCATGCTCGCCGGCCGGCCCGCAAGCTCGCTGCGCTGGATTGAGGAGCGCAGCAGCACGCGCCCGGCCTCAGCCTCTTTGCCGCCGGCCCGCTTCGGCCTCGCCCAGGTGGGCGACAAGCTCGAGGCGGTGTATTCCGAGCAGTGCCTTTCCCGTGATCTGTGCTTGAGCTTCGAGCGGTGGAATCCCTCTGTGCCAGCCAACGTTGCCTCGACAAGCACAGCTGGTTCATGAGCCCCCCGCCCCCGCCCGGCCCCATCACCAACCCCTTCCGCCTCAGCCTATTGGCCGCCGCGATCGTGTTGATGACTCCCTCCGCCCATGCCGCAGCCACCGACCGCCCTGTTGGCGGCGCTGCGCAGGTGCGGCCGGGCGAGCGGCTCAGCGACTGGCTGCTGCGCCAGCCCGAAGATGCAGCCGGCCCCGGCCTCGCATGGCAGGTGCCGCAGGAGCTGCTCGCGCAGCAATACCTGAAAGAGTCGCTGCTGGTGCGGGTGGAAGCGGCCGTTCGATCGGCCTCGCCTGAAGAGCGGGCCTCGCGCGAGCAGCTCTTGTCCGTGCTGCAAAGCCTGCCGGCCACCGGCCGCGTGGCGCTGGGCATTGTCGACCCGCGCTGGCTGCAGGCGAATCCCGGGCAAGACCCGGTGCTGCGCGAAGGCCAGCGGCTCGCGGTGCCGCCCGCCCCGCTGCGCTCGGTCACCGTGGTGCAGCCCGACGGCAGCTTTTGCCAGGTGGCGCATGAAGGCGGCCGCTCGGTGCTCGACTACCTGGGCGCCTGTGGCCTTGGCAGCAGCACCGACTGGGCCTGGATCGCCCAGCCCGACGGCCGCACTACCCGCGCAGGCATCGGCGCCTGGAATGCCGAGCCCGCCGACGAGCCCGCGCCCGGCGCCTGGATCTGGGCCCCGCCGCGCCGCATGGCCGCCCTGGCGGACCTGTCGGAAGGCCTCATCAAGTTCCTTGCCGTGCAAGGCCCCTCGCCGCAGGAACCCACCACCACCGCTACCACGCCCCCGGCCGCCCACGCGCCCGTGTTCGCCGCGCCCACCGTCGCCGCCACGCTGCCCGAGGCCGTGGCCTCGCAGCCGCGCCCGCTCGAGATCAGCGGCAACGACTGGGGCGAAACCGGCCTGCTGCAAACACCATCGGCCCGCATGGGCGTGGCCGGCGACACGCGCGCATCGCTCACGTCGATCTGGCCCTACACGCGGCTGAACGTCATGTTCCAGCCCCTCGACTGGATGGAGGCGGGCTTTCGCTACACCTCCATTTCCAACCGCGCATACGAAGCCAGCACCACCGGCCAGTCGAACAAGGACAAGAGCATCGACATCAAGCTTCGGCTGCTCAAGGAAACCACCTTCGTGCCCGAGCTTGCGCTGGGTTTTCGCGACCTGGGCGGTACCGGCCTGTTCTCCGGCGAGTACCTGGTGGCAAGCAAGCGCTGGTACGACCTCGACTTCAGCCTTGGCATCGGCTGGGGCTACCTGGGCGCGAGCGGCAACATCAGCAACCCCTTCAAGCTGCTGGGCAGCCGCTTCGACACCCGCGGCAACTCGAGCACCAGCCCAGGCAGGTTCGGCTCCTACTTTCGTGGCCCGGCCGCCCTCTTTGGCGGCATGCAGTGGCGCACGCCGTGGGACCCGCTCACGCTCAAGCTCGAATACGAAGGCAACGACTACCAGAGCGAGCCGCAGAACAACAACCAACGCCAGCGCTCGCCCATCAACATCGGCCTGGCTTACCGCGTGTCGCCCAAGGTCACGTTGTCTGCCGGCTTCGAGCGCGGGGACAAGTTCATGATTGGCCTCACGCTGTCGAGCAACCTGGCCGCGTCGCAGTCGCCCAAGCCGGCCGACCGCCCGCTGCCGGAATTCAGGCCAGAGGCGGCGGCGCGCTCCCCCGGCTGGGCAACCACCGCGGCCGAGATCGAGGCGCAGACCGAATGGATCGTCGAGCGCATTGCGCCCAAGGACGACGTGCTGCATGTGTGGGTGACCGACAGCAACACCGTCTATCGCACCGCGCGCGTCGAAAAAGCCATTGCGGTGCTTCATCACGACGCGCCGGACGCCATCAAGACCTTCGTCTTTCACTACGCCGAGCGCGGCCTTGCCGTGCATGCGCAAGCCGTCGAACGCGCCGAATGGGTGGCCGCGCGCATCGAGGCCTTGCCGCCGCATGCGGCGCGGGCCGTGTCCAAGCGCGACTACGAGCCCGAGCTGGCCCGCCCCGACGACACGCGCAACAGCCCCGCCCAGAACACCGCAGCCACCGAGGCCGCCGCCCCTGAAACC
>NZ_JBFTPJ010000017.1:0-16318 GCF_056398445.1 Variovorax sp. 01T439_2 | reverse complement strand
GGGCTGGCCCACGTGGCTCGACGTGCGCAGCTCGCAGCCGGTGCTGGCCTGCCTTGGCAGCCAGTACGCCGGCTGGAGCCTCTCGGCCACCAAGGAAGAGACCGGCGGCAAGAAGTTCTTTTCGCTCGGCTCGGGGCCGGCGCGCGCGCTGGCGGTCAAGGAAAAACTCTTTGCCGAACTGGGCTACCGCGACCATGCACCCTGCGGCGTGCTGGTGCTGGAAGTCGATCGCGCGCCGCCGAAGATCGTGATCGACAAGCTGCTGCGCGATTGCGGCTTGGCTGCCGAAGCGCTGACCCTGATCCTCACGCCCACCACCAGCCTGGCGGGCACCACGCAGGTGGTGGCGCGCGTGCTCGAGGTGGCGCTGCACAAGGCGCACGAGCTCGGATTTGCGCTCGCCAACATCGTCGAGGGGGCCGGCACCGCGCCGCTGCCGTCGCCGAGCGCCGATGGCGTCGAGGCCATGGGCCGCACCAACGACGCCATCCTGTACGGCGGCCGCGTGCACCTGACGGTCCGCGGCGACGATGCCGCGGCACGCGAGCTGGCGCGCGCGCTGCCCTCGCGCAATTCGCGCGACCACGGCCGCTCGTTCGCCGAGATCTTCAAGGAGGTCGAGTACGACTTCTACAAGATCGACGGCGCCTTGTTCGCACCGGCCGAGGTGTGGGTCAGCAACATCGACAGCGGCAACACCTGGCACGGTGGCGCGCCCGACATGGCGCTGCTGCAGCGCCTGTGGCTGCAGGAGGCCTGACCGTGCGCATCGTCATCATGACGGACGAGATCGGCTGGCACACGCGCCAGCTGCAGGCCGCGCTGCGCGCACGCGGCGCGGTGGGGCGCTGCGTCGACCTGGCCGACTGCAACATCGACACCACTGCGGCATGGCATGGCCTGGTCATTCCCGGCTATGGCCGCGAGCTGCCCGATGCGGTGYTGGTGCGCGGCATCGCCGGCGGAAGCTTCGAGCAGGTCACCAAGCGCCTGGGCGTGCTGCATGCCCTGCGCGAACTGGGCGTGCCGGTCTACAACGATGCGCGCGCCATCGAGCGCACGGTCGACAAGTCGATGACCAGCCTGCTGCTGCATGCCGCGCGCATTCCCGCGCCCGCCACCTGGGCCACCGAGTCGGCGGCGCAGGCGCGGCGCATCGCCATGCGCGAGATGGCCGCGGGCCATGCGCTGGTGCTCAAGCCCTTGTTCGGCTCGCAGGGAAAGAACCTGCAGCTGGTGGGCGAGGTCGACGGCGCTCATCATCCGATGCCCGACATCGACGCGCGCTACGCGGGCCTGGCCTACCTGCAGCGCTTCGTGCCGCCCATGGCCTCGCCGGGCTTCGATTGGCGCGTGATGGTGGTGGGCGGGCGTGCCGTCACCGCGATGCGGCGCGTCAGCACGCACTGGATCCACAACGTGGCCCAGGGCGCGCGCTGCGAGCCGGCCGTGCTGGAGCCCGTGCTTGCGCAACTGGCCGAAGGCGCGGCGCAGGCGCTCGATATGGACTACGCGGGCGTGGACCTCATCGCGGCGGCCAGCGGGCCGAAGATCCAGGTGCTCGAGGTCAATGGCGTGGCGGCCTGGCAGGGGCTGCAGCGCGTGACGGGCTTCAACATCGCGCGCGCCATCGTCGACGACCTGCTCGACCGCAAGCTCGCGCAGGCGCGCCGCCTCGCGCAGCAGAACCTGCCGCCGCCGGAGCGCCGCGCCTGATGATGATGACGAATGCGCGGCAGGCGGCCATCGAGCGTGCACGGGCCTGCTTCCTGCGCGCCTGCTGGCTCGACGTGGCGGTGCGCAAGCCAGGCAACGTGAGCCAGGCTTCGCCGGGCCACGGCATGCAGGCCTCGATGTTCATCGCCAGCGCCGAGGCCGCAGCCGATGCGCTGTTCGAGCCCGGCTTGCGCGTGGGTGCGCGCATCGAGGCTGCCGTGGCCGCTACCTGGGCGGTGGCGGGGTGCAACACCAATCTCGGCATCCTGCTGCTGTGCGCGCCCATCGCGCTCGCGGTGGAGCAGCATCCGCAGGCCGCAACCCCCATGGCCTTGCGCGCGGCCGTGGCGTCGGTGCTGGCCGCGCTCGACATCGACGATGCGCGCGCCGCCTACCGCGCGATTGCGCAGGCGCATCCCGGTGGCATCGGCACCGCGCCGGCCGAGGACGTGCGCGATGCGCCCAGCGTCGACCTGCGTGCCGCCATGGCGCTTGCCGCCGACCGCGACCTCATCGCGCGCCAGTACCGCGACGGTTTCGCGGACCTGTTCGCGCTGGCGTTCCAGGAGCCGGTGCAGCCGGCGGGCTGCGGCGACGTGCCGGCCGATACCGGTGCACCACCCGATGCCGCCACTGTGGCTTTCGTCCAACGGCTTTACCTGGCCTGCCTGAGCGCCTTTCCTGATTCACACATTGTTCGAAAACACGGCGATCGCGTGGCACAGACTGTCATGACGGCGGCGCAGGCCTGGCGGGAGCGCGCCGGCGCGGGCGTGGCGCTCGACGCCGACCCCGGCTTCGCGGCCTGGGACCTTTCCCTCAAGGCCGCAGGCGTCAATCCCGGGACCAGCGCCGATTTCACCGTGGCGGCGCTGCTGCTTTCAAGCTGGATCCGCTCGTGCGCGGCGCCTGCGCGCGACGCGGCCGATGGATGGCACGGATCGTGATACCCATGGCTTTGCGCTGGTCTTCCTGACCAGTGTCGTATTGACCCTAAACACCTTGGACCTCTGAGAGGAGACTCGAAACCATGGCAAAAATCGATCGACTGATGGTGGGCGAATCGCTCGTTGGCGACGGCAACGAAGTAGCCCATATCGACCTGATCATCGGACCGCGCGGCAGCGCTGCCGAGACCGCCTTCGCGAACGCGTTGACGAACAACAAGGACGGCTTCACTTCGCTGCTCGCAGTCGTGGCTCCCAACCTGCTGACCAAGCCGGCCACCGTGATGTTCAACAAAGTGACCATCAAGGGCGCCAAGCAGGCGGTGCAGATGTTCGGGCCGGCGCAGCGCGCCGTGGCGCTGGCGGTGGCCGACAGCGTCGAGGATGGCACCATCCCCATGGCGGAGGCGGACAACCTGTTCATCTGCGTCGGCGTGTTCATCCACTGGCTTGCCGACGACGACAAGAAGATCCAGGACTACAACTACCAGGCCACCCGCGAAGCCATCCAGCGCGCCGTGGCCGGCTCGCCGACGGCCGCGGAAGTGGTCGACAAGAAGGGCACGACGGCGCACCCGTTCGCAGCCCACCTCTGAGCCGCAAGAACAAAAGCCGACGCGTGAACCGCGTCGGCTTTTTTATCTTCGGAGGTTCAGTGCTTGGCGGGCACCATGCCGCTCGCAAGAAAGTTCAGCACGGTGGCGCCGTGCCCCAGCTTCGAGGCGCGGTGCGTGGGTGCATGGCGCTCGATCTGCACACCCACGGCCTGCACGTCGTCGAACTTGCGCGGCTTCACGACCTTCACGCGGACCCAGCTGGCGCCGAACTCGTCGATGAGGATGTCGGCAATGGCCTCTGCAAAGGCCTCCAGCAGCTGCAGCCGGTGCTCGGCCATGAGCCGCACCAGCCGCTCGCGCACCACGCCGTAGTCGATGGTGTCGCCGATGCGGTCGGTGTCGCAGGCGCGTGCGCGGGGCACGCCGGCGTGCACGTCGATCAAGAGCGGCTGCGGATGATGCAGCTCGGAGTCGTGGATGCCGATCACCGTCTGGCCGCTGAAGCCCTCGATGAAGATCAGGTCCATGGGCGCAGGTGTCTCGGCCGCATCGGGCGAGGCATTCGAGGAAAGGCGGGCGATGGAAGGACGCGGGCTGGTGTTCAAGTGGTGTCTCCAGTGATCGAATATGTTTGAAAGTGTGTCTGGCGGCATGCAAGCCCACCCCAGCGAGACTCGTCAACGCAAAATGCAGGCCAGAGACCGGACCCGCTCCGGCATTGCCAGTGCTTGGTGTTTCACCGGGTGCGCGGCAGGCCGGCAGGCACAACAATGGGCCGAACAAGGAGACACGATGGAACGCGCCGGAGAACTCCAATGACATTGACGCTGAGACAAGGCGATCGACACGCTGACCGTGTGCTCGACGTGGTGAGGCGGGGCTTTCATGAAGAGGGCAATGACCTGGTCACGCGCTCGTGGAGCCGCTGCCTGAACCAGTACCAGCTCGATCCGGGCCGCCCGCGCGAACCGGTGGTCATTGCATCGTCGGCGCTGCAGAGCCGGCGCAACCAGCATGCCGACGTCATCGAGTGCGCACGCTACGAGATGACCACGCTCTACCAGCAGCTCGCCGATGCCGAATCCGCCGTGGTGCTGACCGACACCGACGGCGTGATCGTGCACATGGTGTCCTCGCCCGAGTTCGCCGCCGAAGCGGAGCCCATGGGCCTGCGCGCCGGCGGCATGTGGGGCGAGGCCGAGGCCGGCACCAACGGCATGGGCACTTGCCTGGCCGCGGCGCATCCGATCTCCGTGCGGCGCGAAGAACATTTCTTCAGCCACTTCACGCAGCTCACGTGCTCGGCGGTGCCGGTGTTCGATCCGTCCGGCGAGATCATCGCGGTGCTCGACGTGACCAGCCGATCCAGCCTCATGCAGCAGCACGTGCTGGTGCTCTTGGGCATGACGGCGCGCATGATCGAGAACCGGCTCATCGACAAGCGCTTCTCGAATGCGCATCCGCTGCACTTCCACAGCCGGCCCGAATTCGTCTACACGCTGCATGAAGGCAAGCTCGCGGTCGGCGACGACGGGCGCATTCTTGCGGCCAACCRCAGCGCCTTGTTCCAGCTCGGCCTGCAGTCGATGGACGAGATCCGCACGCAGCGCATCGACGACCTGTTCCAGACCTCGCTCGAAGACATCGTCCAGCGCAGCCTTTCTTCTTCATTCCATCCGGTGGTGGCCTACCGCGCCAATGCGGCGCTGCGCTTCTTCGCGGTGGCGCGGCGGCCGGCTTCGGACGCCGCCACGCCGGCGCGTGCGCGCGTGGCCGGCGCGGCAGGCACGGCTTCGATGGTGGCGGAGACGGGCGCCGAAGTCTTCCGCGCGCCATTGCGGCCGGCGGCCGCGCGTGCGCCGAGCGTCCGCACCTTCAAGGACGCGCGGCTGGTCGCGCACCTGGACACCGCGCGGCGCGTGGTCGCGCGCCGGACTCCCGTGCTGCTGTGCGGCGAGACGGGCTCGGGCAAGGAAGTGTTCGCGCGCGCCATCCACGAGAGCAGCCCGCACGCAGACGGCGCCTTCGTCGCAGTCAATTGCGCGAGCCTGCCCGAGACGCTGATCGAATCCGAACTCTTCGGCTACAAGGCCGGCGCCTTCACCGGCGCACAGCGCAGCGGGCGGCGCGGCAAGATCCTGCAGGCCGACGGCGGCACCTTGTTCCTCGACGAAATCGCCGACATGCCGCTGGAGCTGCAGGCCCGGCTGCTGCGCGTKCTCGACGAGCGCCAGGTCACGCCGCTGGGCACCGAGGACACCCATCCGGTGGACTTCCAGCTCGTGAGCGCGAGCCACCAGCACCTGCCGAGCCTGGTGCGCGAAGGCCGCTTCCGCGAAGATCTCTACTACCGCCTGGCCGGCATCGAACTCGACCTGCCCGCGCTGCGCGACCGCAGCGACAAGCGCGATCTGATCCACGACGTGCTCAAGGACGAAGGCGGCAGCGACAGCCGGCTCGGCGAAGAGGCCGAGCGCCTGCTCATGGCCTATTCATGGCCCGGCAACCTGCGGCAGTTGCGCCATGTGCTGCGCAGCGCCGCCGCGCTGGCCGACGGCAAGACCATCACGCGGGAGCACCTGCCTTCGCTGGCCGTGCGCACGGCACCTTCGCCATTGCCCGCGCTGGCCCATGCGGCAGTGTCCGAACCGTCGTCCGATGCCGCCGCGGAAGCGTCGCCGTCCGATGCGGCACCTGCCATCAAGCAACTCAACCCGATCCAGGCCAACGAGCGGCAGGTGCTGCTGCAGATGCTCGAGCAGCATCGCTGGAACGTGAGCAACGTCGCCAAGGCGCTCGATGTCAGCCGCAACACCCTGTACCGAAAACTCCACAAGCTTCACATCGAGATCTCTCCACCCGATTGAGCCCAAAGGCTCGCAGACATGACGAACGGGGAGCCGGCGGGCAAGGGCAAGATCGATCCACGCGGCGCCGCATTGGCCGCCGAAGACGGCGAAGCGCCGCTGCCGGCATCGCCGCCGCGTTCGCGGCTGGCCTGGTGCATCACGGGTTCGGGCCATTTCCTGGAGGAATCGCTTGCGATTGCGGCGCGGCTGCCTTCGGTCGACCTGTTCCTCTCGGCCGCGGCCGAGGAGGTGCTGCCCATCTACAAGCTGCAGATCGAGGCGCTGAAACCGCGCTTCCGTGTCTTTCGCGACAAGACCGCCAGCGGCGTGCCGGTGGGCATGCYCTACGACGATGTCTATCACACGGTGGTGGTGGCGCCGGCCACCAGCAACACGGTGGCCAAGTGCGCATTCGGCATCAGCGACTCGCTGCCGACCAACATGTTTGCGCAAGCCGGCAAGCTCGGCATTCCTGGCATCGTGTTTGCATGCGATACGGAACCGGTGGTGGTGACCAAGTCGCCGCATGACTGGGTCACGCTGCGTCCGCGGCGCATCGAACTGGACAACGTGGAGCGGCTGCGCGGCATCGACTTTTGCCAGGTGGTCTGTTCACCGGCCCAACTGGAGACCGCGCTCGACACGCGCCTGAAGGAACTTTCTCTCGCATGGAACACATCGTCTTCCTGACCGGGCGCCTCGCCCAAGCCAGCCTCACGCGGGTGCTGGCCGGGATCGAGGCGGCACCGTTCACATGGGAAGTGCGCGAGATCGGCCTGCAGGTGGCGGCACTGATGACGGCCGACATGATCCGCCGCCGCGTTGCGGCCCCGGTGTTCACCGAGGGCGAAGGCGAGGGCGCCGCACCGCGCCGCGCCGACCGCATCATGGTGCCGGGCCGCTGCCGCGGCGACGTCGAGGCGCTGAGCCTTCACTTCGGCGTTCCGGTGGAGCGCGGCCCGCAAGAGCTGAAAGACCTGCCGCGCCACTTCAACCGCAGCGCGCGCGCCGTCGACCTGGACGACTACGAGGTCGCGATCTTTGCCGAGATCGTCGATGCGCCGCGGCTCTCGGTGGCGCAGATCATCGCGCGCGCGCAGCAACTCGCGGCCGACGGTGCCAACGTGATCGACCTGGGCTGCCTGCCCGAAACGCGCTTCGACCACCTGGCCGAAAGCGTGCAGGCGCTGAAGGCCGCGGGCTTCCAGGTCAGCGTCGATTCGAGCGACACACAGGAGCTGCTGCTCGGCGGCAAGGCCGGCGCCGACTACCTGCTGAGCCTTACGCTCGACACCCTGTGGATCGCCGACGAGGTCGCGGCCACGCCCGTGCTGATACCGCGCGTTCCGGCCGATGAAGCGTCGCTGTACGAAGCCGTCGAGCAGATGCAGCGCCGCGGCCGCGCCTTCCTGGCCGATTCGATCCTCGACCCCATACCTTTCGGCCTGACCGCCTCCATCGTGCGCTACCACCGGCTGCGCGAGCGCTTCCCCGATGCGCCGATCATGCTGGGCGTGGGCAACCTCACCGAGCTCACCGAGGCCGACACCAGCGGCATCAACGCGGTGCTGTTCGGCATTGCCGCCGAGCTGAACGTGGCGGCGGTGCTGACCACCCAGGTGAGCCAGCATGCGCGCCGCGCGGTGAGCGAGGCCGACTGGGCGCGCCGCATCATGCATGCAGCGGCGCGCAACGCCACCTTGCCCAAGGGCATGAGCGATGCGCTGATGACCGTGCATGCCAAGCATCCCTTCCCCGACACGCCCGAAGAAATCGGCGAGATCGCCTCGCAGGTGCGCGACCCCAACTTTCGCGTGCAGATATCGCCGCTCGGCCTGCACGTGTACAACCGCGACGGCATGCGGCTTGCCCAGGGCGCCTTCGAACTCTGGCCGCAGCTCCAGCTGCAGGACGACGCCGACCATGCGTTCTACATGGGCGTGGAGCTGGCGCGCGCCGAGATCGCCTGGCAGCTCGGCAAGCGCTACGTGCAGGACCAGCCGCTCGACTGGGGCTGCGCCGCGCCGCGGGCCACCGAAGACCTCGCGCGCTGGTGCGCACCGGGAACCACCATGAAGACATCGAAGAAGAACAGCGCAGCCGAGAGCGGTGCCGCCAGCACCACCGCGCCATCCCCCTCATGAACGACCAGATCTTCGAAGCCGTGGTGACCACCGTGGCCCCCGGCGGCAAGCCGCACGTGGCGCCCATGGGCATCCGCTACCAGGAGGGCGGCATCCTGCTGATGCCGTTCAAGCCCTCGACCACGCACGACAACATCGTGGCCACCGGCCATGCGGTGCTCAACATCGTCTGCGACACGCGCGTGTTCGCGGGCTGCGTCACGGGCCGCAAGCTGTGGCCCACGCTGCCGGCCGAGCGCATCGAAGGCGTGCGGCTGGCTGCTGCGCTGCGCCACGTCGAACTCGAACTGGCCGAGCAGCGCGACGACGTGCAGCGGCCGGTATTGCGCATGGTGGCCGTGCACGAGGCCACGCATGCGCCGTTTGCCGGCTTCAACCGCGCGCAGGCCGCGGTGATCGAAGGCGCCGTGCTGGTGAGCCGGCTGCACATGCTCCCCCCCGAAAAAGTGGAAACCGAAATGACCTACCTGCAGATCGCGATCGACAAGACCGCCGGCCCCGAGGAACGCGAGGCCTGGGAGTGGCTGCGCGCCGCGGTCGCGCAGCACCGTGCTGCCACCGCCCGGGAGCGCACATCATGACGATGCGCATGCTGGTCAGTGTGCGCAGCGTGGACGAAGCCCTGCTCGCGGCCCGCGGCGGCGCCGACTTCATCGACCTGAAGGAACCCAACGAAGGCGCACTGGGCGGCCTGCCGGTGGCAACCATCGGCGCCATCGTGAGTGCGCTGCGCGGGCACGGCATCGGCCTGCCCGTGAGCGCGACGATCGGCGACCTGCCGATGCATGCGCGGGACGCGATCCTGGCGCAGGTGGACGCGGTCGGTGCCTGCGGCGTCGACTATGTGAAGGTCGGCATCGAGCGCGGGCCCGAGGCCTTCGCGGTGCTCGATGCGCTCGCGGCCTGCCACTGGCCGGTGGTGCCGGTCTTCATCGGCGACCACGGGCTCGATGCCGCGCTGGCCGCGCATGCCTGCACGCTGGGCTTTCCCGGGCTCATGGTCGACACCGCCGACAAGGAAGCCGGCAGCCTGTTCGATGCCGTGCCGATGGCCGATCTGCGCGCCTTCCTGGCCCAGGTGCGCGCGGCGGGACAAATGGCCGGCGTGGCGGGCGCGCTGCGCGTGGCGCATGTTCCGCTGCTGCAATCGCTCGCGCCGGACTTCGCGGGTTTTCGCAGCGCCGTCTGCGTGGGCGACCGCAAGGCGGCCCTGAGCCCGGAGCGGCTTGCGGCACTGGCCGCGCTGCTGCACGGCGAGGCGGTAGAGCCTGTAGCGGTCTGAACTTCAGCGCGGGGCGAAGGTGGCCTCGCCCAGCAGCAGCGCACGCATGGTCGCGAGCTGGTTCTTGTGGAGCAGGGTGATCGGAAACGCCGCATCGCCGGAGCGTTCGGCAAACTGCTGGTCGACCACGCCGGCATCGCCGAGCYCATTGAGCGTCATCTGCGGATCRATGGTGCACGACTTCACCAGCACCAGCTGCTCGGCATTGAGATGCTTGGCGAGGTCGAGCGCGATGGTGTCGGACGTGGCGTCCCAGCTGGTGCGGCCGTCCGGCTTGTCGCGCCGCAGTTCGAGCGGCAGCCACAGCGCGGTTTTTCCGCGCCGCAGCAGCTCGGGGATTTCGGTCTTGCGCGCGGCCAGCTGCAGCGCCGGGTTCAGCGCATGCAGCTGGTAGGCCGTCTGCGCCATGGCGAGCACCGCCATGTTGTGGGCGGCCAGGTCGTTGAACTGCCAGTGCGCCTGCACGCGCCGCACTTCGTCTGCAAAGGTGCCGCCGCCGCAGACCACCGTGACGCGGCCGCCGCCGATCTGCGTGAGCAGATCGAGCCACTGCGGCAGCACCGGGTCGGCACAGAGGCTGCCGCCAATCTTGACCACCCACATCAGTCGTGCTCCCTTTCGAACAGCGCGGCCACCGCCACGCTCGGCGCGCACACCTGCGCCCAGCCGGCGATGCCTGCGGGCGCATGGCGGGCGACGTTTGCCACGTCGCTGCCATAGGCGGCAAAGCGGCGCGGCACGGCACCCGCGCCTTCACCCTCTGCGGCGACGGCGGCCAGCCCAGGCACCAGGAAGGCGCCGCAGCCTGCGCTCACCACCACGGCATCGCGCGAGAGCGCATGCGCCGCCAGCACGCGGCGCAACTGCGCACCGATGGCCTCGACCTGCGCCGCGCGCCAGGCGCGCGCGAGCTCCAGCCATTCTTCAGCGGATGCATCGCGCTCGTCCAGCCCCACCATGCGCGCAAGGCGCTGGCGCGTGGCCGGCAGGCTCTTGGCTGCGTTGTCGGCGCTGGGGTGCAGGTCGTGCGCCGGGTCGAGCTCGCCGCACAGCCGGTAGACGTCGGCCGTGGTCGCGAAGAACTCGTTCATCACGTGCCTTGCCTGGCCGCGCCATTCGATGCGCTGGGTCAATGCGCACACCGGCGTGCGCACCACGCCGTGGTAGGCCAGCTCGCCACTCACCAGGCGCTCGGCGTCGGTGCGGCTGGTGGTCAGCACGCGCTGGTTGCCGAAGGCGATCAGGTCGGTGGTGGTGCTGCCGATGTCGACCAGCACGCCTTCGGGGAACACGAGCGCGGCATGCCGCGCGGTCGCGAGCCAGTTGGCCGAGGCGATGTGCTCCCAGTGCCGCGCGACATCGGCCGCCGTGCACCAGCCCGCATCGCCGGCAAAGAAATGCAGCGCGCCCGGCCGCGTGGGCAAGGTGGCCGCCAGTGCCGCGGCAATGCCGCGCACGCCGGCTTCGCGATCGGGAAACAGGTCGACCATCTCGCCCGTCATGGTGACGGCATGCTGTGCGGACGCAAGCATGGGCCAGCGCGTGCCTGCGGCCTGCAGCGCACGCGCCAGATGGTCGAGGCCCTGCCAGAGCGGACAGCCCCACTGCGCCACGTCGACCACCTCGCCGCCTTGCAGCAGGCAGGCCTTCACATGGGCGCCGCCGATGTCCCAGCCGATGGTGGTGCGTTCAGGCGACGGCACGCGCAAGTTCCCGTTCTTGGGTGCCGCCGCCGTGCAGGCGGTCCGCCAGCAGCTCCGCCGCCAGGTTGCGGCCCAGCGCCGCCGAGAGCCCGACATAGGCGCAGGTGACGCGCGGATTGACCTCGATCACCACCGGCCCGTGCTGCGGATGCCAGACCAGGTCGATGCCCGCGAAGCCGCGCAGCCCGGGGATGGCACGCGCCACCTGCATGGCCAGCGCGGCCAGGTCATGCCGGCGCGGATCGCCGCGGCCCACCGCATCGACATTCACGCCATCGAAAGACAGCTTGCCGTGCGCATCGATCGAAATGCGTTGGCGGTTGATGCTCAGCATTTCGGCATTCTGCTCCGTGCACAGCAGCGAGAGGCTCAGGGCTTCGCCCTCGATCCAGGGCTCGAGCGTCAAGGTGGCGCCGGCCTGCGTGCGCGTGGCCTGGTCGTCGAGCGCATCGGCGTGGCGCTGGTGCACGTGGGTGGCCACGCCGCCGGCGCCATCGTCGGGCTTGACCACCCAGCGCGCGATGTCGGGCGCATCGGCAAAGGCCAGCGGCGTTTGCACGCCGTGCGCGGCCAGGTGTGCGAGCGTGGCTTTCTTGCCGGCCGTGAGTTCGATGGCCTCGGCGCTGCAGCCGAGCCAGCGCGCATCGCCCACGGTGCGCTGGAAGCGCGCAAGCAGGCCGTCCGTCTCGGGCGCCACCAGCCACACGAGGTCGTGCAGCGCGCTCTGCCGCGCGACGAAGTCGAAGGCCGATTCGTTGGGGCGGGCCCGCAGTGGCACGGCGCCTGCAGGCAGGGTGTTCCCCGGTTCGCAGACTGCCGCGGAGACCGAACAATCGGCGGCGCGCACCAGGTCTGCCACCATGGCATCGCGCATCGACAGGCCCAGCGGCAGCAGCTCGTCGGCTGCGGTGTCGTCGCCATAGTCGCTCCAGCCGCCGCCGCTGAGATACTCGTAAACAAAAACGCGTTGGGTCATTTCATCATCCACTTTCCGGGTTCTTCCCCATCTTTCCCATGACTTCCGAACTGAACCTGATTCCTGTCGTCGACCTGCTGAACAGCCAGGTGGTGCGGGCCGTGCGCGGCGACCGCAAGGCCTACCGGCCGATCGTGTCGGCGCTGTGCGCCAGCAGCGATCCGGTGACGGTGGCGCGCATCCTGTGCGAGCACTGCGCGGCGCGCCAGCTGTACGTGGCCGACCTCGATGCCCTGCAGGGCGGGGCGGTGCAGGCCGGCGTGCTGGCCGATCTGCTGCAGGCGCTGCCGGGCATCGAGCTGTGGCTGGATGCCGGCTTGGCGGATGCATCGGCCGGCCAGGCGCTGCGCGAGCAGCTGGCGCCGTACGCGCCCCGCATCGTGCTGGTGTTCGGCAGCGAATCGCTGCGTTCGCGGGAGGCGCTGGAGCGCTGTTTCGAGGCCACGGCCGGTGATGGCGCCGGTGACCCCGGGGCGGCGCTGTCGCTGGACCGGCGCGACGGCCAGCGGCTCGATGCCGCCGGCTGCTGGGATGCGGTGGACCTGTGGCCGAAGCGGCTGATCGTGATGACGCTGGAGCGCGTCGGCTCCGGCGCCGGCCCCGACCTGGAAACGCTGCAGGAGGTGAGGCGCCTGGCGCCGGGCGCCATGGTGATCGGTGCCGGCGGCATCCGCAGCGAGGACGACCTGGCGCGTGCGAGCGCCGCCGGCGCCGATGCCTGGCTGGTGGCCAGCGCGCTGCACGACCTGCAATTGCCACGCGTACGCCGCTGATCTGCCGAAGCCGGTGCGACGAGGGTGGGTGAGGCGTGCCATCAGCCCGCTGTACACACGAACCGTGCCATCCACCGGCGGGCTCGCTTGCACTGCCGCCGGCCCCTGCCGGCACGCATTGACCGCCAAAAGCGCAACACTCTGTCTCACTTCGTGTGTGTCAACAGGGCCCGGTCCCAAGGCGCGGCGGCCCTTCGGGTGAATGGCACATGGCTTGCGTGGTGGCCTGCCCATGAATCAACCCGACACTGCCGCGCCAGCCGGCAATGCCCCCTGGACCTGCCCCTTTTGCCCCCTGCTGTGCGACACCTTCGGCGTCGAGCTGGGCACGCCGCTCAAGCTCGTGGGCAGCGACTGCCCGCGCGCGCGCGATGCGCTCGCCAATTTCGATGCCTCGGCCGGCGCGGCGCAGCCCCGGGCCGGCGGCCAGGACTGCGACCTGGACACGGCGATCGGCAAGGCCGCCTCGCTGCTCGCGGCCAGCCGCCAGCCGCTGTTCGGCGGCCTCGGCACCGATGTCGCGGGCGCCCGGGCGCTCTACGCGCTGGCCTGCGAAACCGGCGCCATCTGCGACCCGGCCCAGGGCCAGGCGCTGATGCACGGCCTGCGCGCGCTGCAGGACCGCGGCGGCTTCAGCACCACGCTGGCGGAAGCGAAGACGCGTGCCGACCTGGTCGTCTGCATGACCGAGGAGCCGGCGGCGCACTACCCGGAGTTCTTCCGCCGCATCGGCGTGGGGGAGCGCGAAGGCGTGGCCGTGGAAACGCTGCCCCTGCACGGCGACCTGTTCGATACCGTGGCCCTGCTCGCGGCGCTCGTGGCGGGCCGTGTTTCCAAGGACGATGCCCGCGTGCCGGCCGATCTGGCGGCGCTTTCGGCGCGGCTGCAGGCAGCGCGCTATGCGGTGCTGGTGTATGAATCGGGCCGGCTGCCGGCGCAGGGCGCGTTGATCGTCGAGGCAATCCAGCGCATCGTCGCCACGCTCAACCGCAGCACGCGCGCGGCCTCGCTGCCGCTGGGCGGTGGCGACGGCGCTTCCACCGTGAACCAGGTGTTCGCCTGGCTCTCGGGCCTGCCGCTGCGTTCGCGCGCCGGGCCGCTGGGCCTGGAGCATGAGCCGCTGTGCTTCGATGCCGGGCGCCTGCTGGCCGATGGCGCGGTCGACACGCTGCTGTGGGTGTCGAGCTACGGCCCCCAGCCCGCGCCGCCCGCCGCAGGCATGCCGCGCATCGTGCTCGGCCATCCGGCAATGCGCGCGACCCAGGATGCGCACGAGCTGGTGTTCATTCCCGTGTCGACCCCCGGCATCGGCTCCGCGGGCCATCTGTTCCGCACCGACGGCTCGGTGCTGCTGCCGCTGCGGCCCGTGTACGACGACGGGCTGCCGAGCGTGGGCGAAGTGGTCCGGCGGCTGACGCAGGCGGTGCAGGCGCTGAAGAAGGGGCACGTGCAATGACGGCGACACTGCGCCTGCGCGGCGGCCGTGTGATCGATCCCGCGAACGGCCGCGACGAGGTGCGCGACCTGTACGTGCAGGGCGGCCGCATGGTCGAGCTCGCACCGAATGAAGCCGCCACCGAGGAGATCGACATCGGCGGCTGCATCGTGATGGCCGGCGGCATCGACATGCACACCCACATCGGCGGGGGCAAGGTCAACCTCGCGCGCATGCTGCTGCCCGAAGACCACCGCGCCAACGCCAACCCCATCGCGCTGCCCGACAACCTGCTCGAGCTGGCCTCGTGCGGCACCTGCACGCCGGGCACGCTGGCCACCGGCTACCGCTATGTCGAGATGGGCTACACGGCGGCCTTCGAGCCGGCCATGATGGCCTGCAATGCGCGCCACGCGCACATGGAGATGGGCGACACGCCGATCCTCGACCACGGCGCCTACGTGATGCTCGGCAACGACGAGCTGTTCTTGCGCATGCTGGCCGAAGGCTGGGACTTCGAGCGCATCCGCGATTACGCGGGCTGGACCATCAATGCCAGCAAGGCGATGGGCGTGAAGGTGGTGAACCCGGGCGGCATCTCGGCCTTCAAGTTCAACCAGCGCAAGCTCGACGTCGATGAGAACCATGTGCACTGGCAGGTCACGCCGCGGCAGGTGGTGCACACGCTGGCGCGTGCGCTGCGCGAGCTTGGTGTGCCGCACCCGCTGCACATCCACGGCAGCAACCTGGGCGTGGCCGGCAACATCCAGTCCACGCTCGACACCATCGCCGCGCTCGACGGACTGCCGGGGCACCTGACGCACATCCAGTTCCACGCCTATGGCACCGAGGGCCCGAAGAAGTTCTCCTCGGCCGCGCTGCAGCTCGCCGAGGTGGTGAACGCGAACAGGAACGTGAGCATCGACGTGGGCCAGATCATGTTCGGCCAGACCGTCACGGCCTCGGGCGACACCATGCGCCAGCATGCGCAGTCGGGCCTGGCCGATCCGCGCAAGTGGATCGGCGCCGACATCGAATGCGAGGCCGGCTGCGGCGTGGTGCCGTTCCGCTACCGCGAGCAGAGCTACGTGAACGCGCTGCAGTGGGTCATCGGGCTGGAGATCTTCCTGCTGGTCGACGATCCATGGCGCGTGGTGCTGACCACCGACCATCCCAACGGCGGCCCGTTCACGAGCTATCCGCACCTGATCCGCCTCTTGATGGACCGCAGCTTCCGCGAGGAACAGCTCGCCAAGCTGCACCCCGAAGTGGCGGCGCAGGCCGCGCTGCGCTCGATCACGCGCGAGCTCTCGCTCTACGAGATCGCGATCATGACCCGCGCCGGCCCCGCGCGGCTGCTGGGCCTGCGCGACCGCGGCCACCTGGGCGCGGGCGCCGCGGCCGACATTGCGGTGTATCGCGAGAACGCCGACCGCGAAGCCATGTTCGCAACGCCCGAATACGTGTTCAAGGACGGCGTGCTGGTCTCGCGCGCCGGCCGCGTCACGGCGGCGCCGGTGGGCGGCACGCACTTCGTTGCACCCGACTACGACCGCGGCATCGAGAAGCGGCTGCGCCGGCATCTTGCGGCGCAGGGCTCGGTCAACTTCGACCACATCGCCATCGGGCACGACGAGCTGTGCCAGTGCTGCAACGGTGGGCGCCTGCTGCCGGCCGAGTGCTTTGAGGAGTCGTCGTCGTGAAGGCCCTCGAGCGCAACGGCGTCGTCATCGACGAAACTTTTGCCGAGGCCTTTCCGATGAAGGCCACGCGCATCCTCATCACGGCGCACAACATGGCGTGGGCGCGCCATGCGGCGGTGTCGGCCACCGGCTTCGCAACTTCGGTGATCGCCTGCGGCTGCGAGGCCGGCATCGAACGCGAGATCTTGCCGGACGAATCGCCCGACGGCCGGCCCGGCGTGAGCGTGCTGATG
>NZ_JBFTPJ010000016.1:0-19203 GCF_056398445.1 Variovorax sp. 01T439_2 | reverse complement strand
GAGCCAGCCCGTGACTTCCGCTCGCGGATACGGATCGTCGGGAAGGTAGGGCGTGCCTTGGGCAAGATGCAGCAGGATCGCGCCCGATTCGACGATGGGGCGCCCATCGTCGAGCACGAGCACCGGCACGCGTGAGAAACGGCTGATCTGGCGAAACGCGGATTCGCGCGTCTCGCCTTTCTGCAGGTCGAGCGTGACGCGGTCGTACGCCAGGCCCAGCTGGCTCAGCAGGATGCGGATCTTCCACGAGTTGCCCGACAGGCGGCTGTCATAGAGACGCAGCATGGTTGACTCCATCAAGTGGTGGCCCGCGAAGGCCGTCCGCGGATTTTCGCTGGAGAAAGCCGTTGCCGCTACCGAGGCGCCGGAAAGTTCAGCGCGGCTGCAGATGAAGGGCCAGGAAGGCTGCGGTCCTGCCGTTGGCCAGGGCCGCCGCTTCGGCGTCGTAGGCGATGCCGCGGTGCCGTGCAAAGGCGTGGCCGCGATCCGGGTAGCTGTAGACCTGCACCTGCGGGCGCCCCTTCAAGGCAGCCGATATCTCCCGTTGTGCGTCGGCCGGGATGTATTCGTCTTTTTCCGCGAGGTGAACGATCAGCGGGCTGGCGATCTGGTCCGCTTCCCGGAGGTACTTGTCGGCGTTGCCGGGGTAGTAGGCCACCACTGCGTCGGGGCCCACGCGTGCGGCCGTGAGGAAGGCCAGCAGGCCGCCGAGGCAGTAGCCGACCACTCCGACTTTGCTCGTGGCGTCCGGCATGGCACGGGCGACCTGCAGGGCGGCGGCGATGTCGTTCACACCGGCATCGAGATCGAAGGCGTTGTACAGCGCCAGGGCCCGCGCGCGTTCCGCTTCCGTGCGGTCGGTGAGGTCGACGCCCGGCGCGATTCGCCAGAACAGGTCGGGGCAGATGGCCAGATAGCCTTGCGCCGCGAGTTCGTCGCAGGACTGGCGCATGTCGGCATTGACTCCGAAGACTTCGTGAATGACGACGATGGCTGGCGCGGGAAGTTTCTGCGGACGGGCGACGTACGCGGTGAAGCTGCCGCGGGTGGTGGTGACTTGCAGCGGGTCGTGCATTGCTTTTCCTTGGATGCCTGCTCAGGCGCTGAGCCAGAGCGCGACGTTGCGCACGTACTGCTTCGTGGAGCGAAGCGCTTCGGAGAAGCGGATGATTCCATCGCCGGCCGGTTCCGCCACGAAGGAAGGACAACCGGCCGAAGGGTCCCAGTTGTAGTCGGCGAAATGATGAAAGGTCGACTGCGCGATGGCCCGACCACCGTGCTCGGAGCGCTCGAACGCGACCGCGATGTTGTAGCGCCTGCCGGACACCGAGCTCTGCCCTTCCATGACGACGCGGCAACTCGAATCGCCGGGCGGTACGCCGACCGTGCCTTCATGCGGATGCGCGGGCAGGTACTGGATCACACCCGTGGCCGAGCGCCTGTCGCGCATCACCGGGTGAATGCTGCCGACCGATCGGATGCGCTGGTAGTCGCCGTTCGCGCCCGAGTGGTAGTTGGGCCACGAGATGGCTCCCGAGAACGGGTTGTCGACGCATTGGCGATTCGTATCGGGCTCGCAGTTGCGGCTGTGGAAGTGATGCGCGGCGCCGACRCCGCTCAGGTTGCATATCGAACTGCCCAAGTCCATGTGGTCGCGCGTGACCATGAGGCCGCCGCCGCGACGGCGGAATCGGCTGATGCTTGCGCAATCTTCCGGTGTCAGGCCGTCGCCGGTGTCGACGGCAAAGAGCCAGAGCTGGTCGAAGTCCGATTCATCCAGCGTCGACAGCACGGGGTCGGGAGCCGCGCGCGGCGCGCGGTCGCGGGCGGTCACCCGGAAGGCGGGCCGACCGTCGTCGTCCTGCAGCTGCGAGAGAAACGAACTCAGGCGACTGAAGCGCGCAATGTTCCAGTCGTCCGGGTCTCCTTCGATGGTGGTTTGCAGCAATAGATTCAGCATGGTGCAAGTTCGAGGTCGGTCAGTCGTGTGCGTGGTTCAGCTCTTGAGGAAGGTGAGCAGGTCCGCATTGATCTTGTCCTGCATCGTGGCGGTGAGCCCGTGCGGCGCACCGGGGTAGTAGATCGCCCTGGCGCCCTTGATCAGCTGCACGGACTTCTTCGCCGAGTCGTGGATGGGCACGATCTGGTCGTCCTCGCCGTGCATGACCAGGGTGGGCACATCGATCTTCTTCAGGTCTTCGGTGAAGTCGGTTTCGGAGAAGGCCTTGATGCACTCGTAGGAGTTCTTCTGCCCGCATTGCATGCTCCAGAGCCAGAACTGGTCCAGGATGCCCTGCGACACCTTCGCGCCCGGGCGGTTGGCGCCGAAGAACGGGATGGCGAACTCCTTGTAGAACTGCGAGCGGTCGCCGGCGACCCCGGCGCGAAGACCGTCGAACACTTCGATCGCCAGGCCTTCGGGATTCGCCGCGGACTTGAGCATGACCGGCGGCACTGCGCCGATGAGCACAGCCTTGACCACGCGCTTGCTGCCGTGGCGCCCGATGTAGCGCGCCACCTCGCCGCCGCCGGTGGAGTGGCCGACCATCGTGACCTTCTTCAGGTCGAGCGCCTCAAACAGAACCGCGAGGTCGTCGGCATAGCCGTTCATGTCGTTGCCCGACGAAGACTGGCTCGAGCGGCCGTGCCCGCGTCGGTCGTGCGCGATGACGCGAAAGCCGTTGCGCGCCAGGAAGAGCATCTGTCCGTCCCATGCGTCGGCGTTGAGCGGCCAGCCGTGGGAGAAGGTGACGACGGGACCTTCGCCCCAGTCCTTGTAGTAGATCTGCGTGCCGTCGGGGGTGGTGATGGTGCTGCCAGTCCTCGAGCGAGGGTGCCGGTGGCGACGGCAGCGCCAGTCGCAATCAGGTGTCGGCGCGAAGGATTCTGTGTGGTCTTCATGGTTTCCTGCGGTTGAAATTGAAACGTCGGACCACGGTGCGCGAGCGCTGCGTCAGAGCCCGTGGAACGATTGAAATGCTAGGTTCGTCGAAGGCGAGGGGGTAGGCCTGCGCAGGGACTCACGCTGTTGTCGCCTCGGCACCAATCCCGGCGTCGGCGTGCAGCTTCGGGCTGAGGTCGGTGAGGCAGTCCAGGTCGGCGGCCCGGATCTTCGAGGTCATGAAGTCGATGAACACGCGCATGCGCGAAGGCAGGTGCTGCCGGCTCAGGTAGCAGATGTAGTGACCGCTGTCGTCGGGTGCGTACTGTGTCAGGCACGGGACCAGCGCACCCATTCTCAGCGCCTCGCAGGCTAGGTAGCCCGGCAGCTGGGCGATGCCGTGGCCGTCGAGCACGGCCTGCAGCACCAGGTCCGCGTCGTTGTAGGTGAGCTTGGCCTGTGGCACGAGCTTGCGTGGATGGCCCCCGACCTTGAACTCCCACTCGAAGATGCGACCGGATGAAAAGCGGAAGTTGATGCACTCGTGCTGGGCCAGGGCTTCCATGCTGTCGGGCAGTCCGTGGGCCACTTGGTAGGCGGGGGAGGCGCACAGCAGCAGCTGCATCGGGATGATCTGCTTGGCGATGATCTGGGCGTCTTCCATGCGGCCGTTGCGAAACGCGATGTCGACACGGTCGGAGGTGAAGTCGGTCGGCTTGTCGTTCAGCAACAGGTCGATGGTGACCTCTGGGTAGGTCGCGCGAAATTCGCCCAGCAGGGGCGCGACGACCCGGCGGCCGAACCCGACTGCGGCGTTGATGCGCAGATGCCCGCGGGGCGGGCCTTGCCGCAGGTCACGCATTTCTTCCACGGCCTGGACGATCCGGTCGACCCCGGTGTGGCAATTGGCGTAGAAGAGGTCGCCTTCGCGCGTGAGCGTGGTGCTTCGCGTGGTGCGCAGGAAGAGCCGGACGTTCAGCTGGTCTTCCAGCTTCTGGACGCTGCGGCTCACGGCCGAGCGACCGATGCCCAGCCGGTCGGCGGCCCGTGCGAAGCTGCCTTCCGTGACGACGGCGATGAAGGCGACCACCCCGGCATAGCTGGTGGCGAAGCTGGAGGCCAGCGGATCCGCGCGTGGCGCGAGGGGGATGGAAGAGGGCGAAGGGAGGGCAGAGGTTGTCATGAGTCGGCTTCTCGGTTCGAGGGATCGGGAGTCCCGGATCCCCCATGAAAGCGAAGTGGTCACTCTGCGCGCAAAGCGGTGCCGGGGCCAGTTAAGCCCTGTCAATGTTTGTTATGGCCGGCTATCCGGCGCCGTACGCATGCGACGGATGCGGCCGTGGAGTCTTTCAGTTCCGGGAGAGTGCGCTGCGCAGTGCGCGGGCTTGCGCAAGGCCGGGGTGCTCGCCCCGAGGTGCCGCGCGCGCGCAGACCTCGTCCAGCAGGTCGAGGGCGTCCTTCGCCTTGCCCCGGCGAACCCACAGCTGGGAGGCGCTGATCGCCGCACGAAATTCCCATCCCAGCGCGCCTTGCTGCCTGGCGGTGCCGATGGCACGCAAGTAGAACGCCTCGGCTTCATCGTCGAGGCCGCGCTGCTCGCAACGCTGGCCCGCAGCGCGCCAGGTCTCGGCCGCGCTCCATTGGCCGTGCCCGGCACCGGCGCGCGCGATCGTCTCGTCGTCGATCCAGTCGGCGCAGAAGGTCACCAGCATTTCCTTGCGTGGCGCGTCGAAATCGTCGAGTTGCTGCGCGACTCGGCGAACATGGCGGTCCCGGTCGTCCGCGGTGCGCGCCTGCAGGCCCAGCGCATAGCAGTGTGCCCACTGGTGCCAGTACGCCAGCCCTCTGCGCTGGGCCTCGTCCAGCAGCATGCGAACCCATTTGCGCGCCAGTTCCAGCTCGCCCGACCAGAGGGCGACGGGGCATGTGCCGAACAGCGCGAAGCACAGAGACAGCGCATTGCCCCCGGCCTCGGCGAGAGCCACCGCTCGGGTGGCGGTAGCCATGGCCTTCGCCGCATCGCCCTGGAGCCAGAGCGTGCGGGCCAGCAAGGCATTCGATGCGACGGCGGCATCGACCTGGAACAAGTTGACGGGCGTCTGGCGCACGGTGCTGCCCACAAGGATCGCCGCCTGGGCGCCGGCACTCGCCGCAGAAAAATCCCCGCAGAAGTGACTCGCCAGCGCGGTCATTCGGTGCGCCAGGTTGAGCGCGGCGGGGTCGGGCGTCGATTGCGCGAATTCGAACAGCACCTGCGAGTGGTGCAACGCGGCCGCATACTCGCCGCGGATCGCATGCAGCACGCAGATGCCCCAGCGGGCCTGAAGCTCCAGCACGACCGAGCTGGCCGACATGGCGACAGCAAGCGCCCGATCGTAGGCGGCGCCCATTTCCGGTACCGGTCCCCGTGTGTGCCACAGCGCATTGCCCAGTGCGATCTGCAGCCAGGCCTCTGTCTCCGTGCCCGTGCCCGGCTGTTGCGCGAGGCACGCGAGCGCGGCGATGACCCGGTCACGGTACTCCTCGACCTGCGAGACGTGAAACCACAGGGGCGCCGAAGCGATGGTGAGCGCGGCGCCGGTCTCCCAATCGTCCTGCTGCGCCAGGCAGTCGTCCAACGCACTGCGCACGTCGTCCAGCCGGTGTGCGTAGCGCGCGTTCCAGGCCTGCACGGTGAGTTCGCCCGAATCCGAGGTCGCGGCGCCCATCAGCTCGCGCATGAAGAGCGCATGGCGCCGCCGCATTGCCGGGCCTTCATCGGTTTGCGCGAGAAGCGCGGCGGAGTAGCTTCGCGTCGTGTCGAGCAGCCGGTAGGGCGCGATGGCGTCGCTGTTGTCGAACGACACCAGCGACTTGTTCGCCAGCGAGATCAATGCATCGAACGCCACTTCGGAGTCCATGTCCGCCCGGGTGACGCTCAGCGCCGACTCGACATCGAAGCGCCCCCGGAAGACCGAGAGCCGCCGGAAGAGCCGCAGTTCCGCATCGTCCAGCAGCGCGATGCTCCAGTCCAGCGCCGCCGCGAGCGTGCTGTGCCGGGGCAGGACGGCCCTGCTGCCCGCGGAATAGAGCCGCATGTGGTCATTCAGCCGGAACGCAAGATCGCCGATCGGCTGCACGCCCAGGCGTGCAGCCACCAGTTCGATGGCGAGCGGGATGCCGTCCACCTGCCGGGCGACTGCGGCGAGCAGCCGGCCATCGGAATCCTCGAACGCGCGGGCACCCACGGCCTTCGCACGCTCGACCAGCAGTTCGACCGCCGGCGACGCCATGGCTTCGGCCAGGTCGGCACACTGCGCGTCGGGCACCGCGAGCGGCGACAGCCGCTCGACGTGTTCTCCCTCGATGCGAATGGCCTCCCGGCTGGTTGCGAGGACGCGCAGGTCGGGCAGGGCGCCGAGCAGTTCGGCGATGAGCGGCGCCAGTGCGTCCAGCATGTGCTCGCAGTTGTCGATCAGCAGGAGCACATCGCGGTCCGCCAGCCTCTGGAGGATGGCCCGCGTCGTGTCGGGGGTGTCCGGCGGCGCGCCGAGCGACCGGGCCACCGTGCTCGCCAGATGGGCCTGCGAGACCAGCGGCGAGAGATCGATGAAGGCCAATTGCATGGCCGTGCGTTCTGCATGGCAATCGGCCGCATGGATGGCGACACGGGTCTTCCCGATGCCGCCGGCGCCGACGATGGTGACCAGCCGGCGCGTGGCGAGCGCCGCCAGCACGCGCGCCATGTCGGCGTCGCGGCCCACAAGCCGGGTGAGGCGCTCCGGCAGCTTCGCGAACGCCAGGGCCGCCGCCCCCGGCCGATCCTCGGTCGGCATGCCGACCTGTTCGCGAAAAACCGTTCCATTGAACCGGTAGCCGCGCAGGGGAATGTTCGAAATCCATTCCTTGCAGTTGTCCCCGTCTTGCGGCTCCCCCAAGGCCTTGCGGAGCGCGGAGATGTGGACCCGCACACTGGCCTCCTCGACCACCACCCCGGCCCAGACGGTGGCGAGCAGCTCGTCCTTGCCCACGACTTCGCCCACGCGCCTGAGCAGTTGCAGCAGCAGTTCGAACGAGCGGGAGCCCAGGCGCACGCTCTGCCCGAGTCTTTCGAGCCGGCGCTGGGCCTCCCAGACGATGAACGCGCCAAAGCGCCAGCGGACCTCGCTCGGCCCCTGCGACGCGCCGGCATGCGCCTGCGATGACGTGGAGCGCGCCGCGATGCCGTACATGTCACCCACTCGTCAGCCCTCGCAACGCCCGCGCCGCGGGCAGGCCCGTGCGGCGTCGGACGGCGACGACCCGCTTGCCCGCGTTGGGAAATGCCTCGAGCGCAGATTTTTTCATTCGATGATCCAGTCAAGAAGATGAAGGCCGCAGCCATTCGGGCCGCACGAGATACAAGACGGCCGGACGCCGGGTTTTGTGACAGGGGCCGCGATCCGGGCCTTGCATGGGCAGCAATCGCCGCCGTCGGCGATGTCGGGCGATTGCATGCGATGAGGGGCTGTTCAGGAACCCGGTCCGGGTGAACGAAGCGTCCTGAGATCACGAACGATGTGCCGCGGCCGGCCCTGGCCGATTGGTGTTCCGCCGGCAACACGGTGCGCCACCGCAGCGCCCTTCTGCGAGGAGATGCGGCTGCCTACGATCGGTGCCATCGCGAAGAACCAGAGAACAACATCGTTCATCACCGAGGCCCCCTGCCGCGATGAATCCGGGGTGGCCGCATCAAGAAGCACGGATTCCTCGTGGAGCTTTATCACACCAGGGGCGCGCAAGCCGCCCTTCAGACCCCGCACGACGTTCGAGCCGCTACGAGCTTGCGCTGTACGACCCGGGACCGGGCGCTGGCCGTCATCTCGCACGAACTCAGGCAGCCCCTGAATGTCATTCAGATGAACGCCTGCCTGCTGCAGCGCCTGCCCGCATCCGCGGAGCCCTCGCAACTGCAGGGCATCGCCCAGGCGATGCAGCGCGCCATCGAAAGCCAGAAGCGGCTCATAGACGACCTGCTCGATTTCTCGCGCCTGCGAACCGGCAAGCTGGCGCTGCGCTGCGCGGAGGTCGACTTCGGCGCACTCGCGCTGGACCTTGTCGCCGCATTCGGTGCGCGCTGGCCTTCGGGACGCTTGCGCGCCCAGATGCAGGCGGCCGATCCGTTGATCTGCCATGCCGACCCGGTGCGGCTGGAGCAGGTCGTGGGCAACCTGCTGGACAACGCGATGAAGTTCTCGCCCGCCGGCGCAGAGGTTCAGGTGCGCCTGTCCTCCGAGGATGGCTTTGCCCGGCTTGCGGTGGCGGACACCGGCTGCGGCATCGCGCGCGAGTTCCTGCCGCATGTCTTCGGCATGTTCTGCCAGGCCGGCACCGGGGAGGGTGGCTCGCGAGGTGGGCTGGGCATCGGCCTCGCGCTGGTCCACAGCCTTGCAGTCGCTCATGGAGGTTTCGTGAAGGCGACCTCCGCGGGGCCGGGACGCGGCGCCGAGTTCAACGTGTGGCTTCCTCTTCATCGACGCGCCTGACGGCGTGCCGCACATTGATGCCCGGCATGCAACACGGCAGTACCTCTTGCATGCCTACCGCAACCGAGATGCGAAACCTAGCATTCGAACCGTGCCGCGATGTTCGCGAACCGGAGCCCAGCCGTCCTGAGGCCAGGGCAATGGCGCCCTCGAGGAGTCACCATGACGCAGCGCATTCATCCCCTTGCGCAACCGGGCGCATCGCGCCGCACGCTCAAGGCACGCGCGCAGGCCGTGCAGGCAGCCGCGGACGCCGCGCCGCGAGGCGCGATCGACCGGGTCTGGAGCGCCGCATACATGAGCATCTCGCTGCTGGCCATCGTGGCCGCCTGCGCAATTGCGGGCGGTGAGGCGGCGAACGCGGAGCTCCGTTTTGCCACCGTGGCCACGAGTGCGCCGCCGCTCGTGCGATGCATCCCGCATGGCGCGCGAAATTTTCAAATCAGGCCATCCATTCAACAAAGGAAATCAGCATGAAAAATCTCTCCAGTCTCGCACGCGCATTCACAGCCATCGGCATCCTGGCGCTGCACCTGTCGGCACCTGCAGGCGCGGCCACATCGGGCGCGCCGGCAAAGCCCACTGTCGTGCTGGTCCACGGCGCCTTCGCCGAATCGGCCAGCTGGAACGAGGTGGTGCGCGACCTTCGTGCGCGCAGCTTTCCCGTTGTCGCGGCCGCCAATCCGCTGCGCGGCGTGAAGTCCGACGCGGACTATGTGGCTGCCCTCGTGGGGTCGATCCCCGGGCCGGTCGTGCTGGTCGGGCATTCGTACGGCGGCTTGGTGATTTCCGCTGCGGCGATTGGAAAGCCCAATGTCCAGGCCCTGGTCTTCGTGGCTGCGTTCGCCCCCGAAGTGGGCGAATCGGCGGCCGACCTGTCGGGCAAGTTTCCCGGCAGCACGCTCGGCTCGGCGCTGGCGGCGCCGGTGCTCCTGCCGGACGGCGCCAAGGACCTCTACATCCTGCAGGACAAGTTCGGCAAGCAATTCGCCGAAGACGTGCCGCCGGCGCTCGCCCGGTTGATGGCCGTGTCGCAGCGCCCCATCACAGAGGGCGCCCTGGGCGAAGCGTCGCCTGCCGCCGCCTGGAAGAACCTGCCCTCCTGGTTCATCTACGGCGACCGCGACAAGAACATTCCGGCTGCCGCGCAGGCCTTCATGGCCGAGCGTGCCAAGTCGATGAAGACGGTCGTGGTCAAGGGCGCTTCCCACGTGGTCATGATCTCGCGGCCGAAGCTGGTGGCCCGGCTGATCGTCGAAGCCGCTGACGCGGTCGCGGTCGCGACGGCAATGCCCTGAATGACTTCGGCGCGTCGGTCCCCAGGGGTGCCGTGGTGTTGTCCTTGGTGCATCCGGATCCTTAACAAGGCTTGACACGGTTTAACTGGCGACGCGATCGCCAACTGCACAGACTTCCACTCATGACTTCCAGAAGGACTTGAAGCCCATGACCGCGCCGACCCAGGCCAGGCCGATCCATGTGGCGGTCGCGCACCGCGACCCCTACGTGGCCGCCGGCATCGCATCGCTGCTGCGCTCCCGTGCCGGCTTCGTCGTTCAATCAGGCCTCACCGACGTCGATGGCGGCGGTGCCGTCGATGTGCTCGTCACGGACTACGCAACCGGCGTTCACAAGACGGCGAATGTCCCGCCCGGCCCGGGCGGCTCCGCGCCGGGATCCTTCCTCGTGGTCACGGACCAGAGCACCGGGTGGCAGATACGCCGCGCCGTGGATGCGGGCGTGCGCGGCTACCTTCTGCACGATTGTTCGGCCGAGGAACTGTCGGAGGCGGTGCGCTGCGTTGCAGAGGGACGCAGGTACCTGTCTTGTCCCGTGGCCGACCAGTTGCTGGACAACCTCTCGTCTGCCGTGCCAACCGCGCGCGAACTCGAAGTGCTCCGGCTTATGGCGCAGGGCCTGGCGAACAAGGACATCGGCCGGCGACTCGGCATCGGCGAAGGCACCGTCAAGGCCCATGTGAAGGCGATCCTGCGCAAGCTCCGGAAGCCGACGCGGGTTGCCGCGATCGGCGAAGCCTTTCGCTGCGGACTGCTTCTGGAGGCATCGCCATGACCGGTTCCCTCGATCTGTACGTGCGCGTATGCCATGGCGACCCGCTCGCCATGGCCGGTCTCGTCTCGCTCATCGGCGAGGAACCGGGTCTTCAGGTGCAGGCGGAGAACGAGCCCGGCGAGGGCATGGCGGATGTGGTCGTGGCTGACCATGCCTGCGCGCTGAACCTGCTCGCTTCGGCTTCGGCAGTGGATCAGCCGGGGGTGGCAGGCGGCTTTCGCATGCCGCGCGTCATCGTCTTGACGCGGCGGGACAAGGAGGGGGAGGTCATGCGGGCGATCGCCAGCGGGGCGCACGGCTATGTGCGCCAGGACGCGGATCCGGCCGAGCTGATGGATGCCATTCGCCACGTGGCTCGGGGGGGCTCTCTCTATCTATGCAAGGGCACGAAGGCGCTCATCAGGCACGGCAAGCCGTGCGTGGGCTTCACYGCCCGGGAGGAGGACGTGCTGCGCTACCTGGTGAAAGGCGATTGCAACAAGGGAATCGCCCGCGAGCTGGACATTTCCGCTAATACCGTCAAGGCACACGTCGCCCGGATCTGCGAGAAGCTGCACGTGGGCTCGAGGGCGCAAGTCGCCGCCAAGGCGACGCAGCGCGGGCTGGTCCGTGTCTGAGATTCGCCGGTGGCGCTTCGGCGCCTTCGCGCTGTGGGAGGCCGAGCCAAGGCTCGAGCGCGACGGGCAGCCGGTGCGGCTTGGATCGCGCGCCATCGGCCTGCTGGTCGCACTCTTGGAGCGCGCCGGCGAAGTGATCAGCAAGGACGAGCTCCTCGCGGCGGTCTGGCCGGACACGGTGGTCGAAGAGGCGAGCGTTCGAGTCCATATGTCGATCCTGCGCAAGGCCCTGGGTCCGCCCGGAGCTCAGGACGGGTGCCTGGAATGGATTGCCAACATCCCACTGCGCGGCTATCGCTTCCTGGGGCGGGTGCACTGCGAGTTCTTGCCGTCCGCCATCGCCGTGCAGGTGGCTCATGCGTCGCTGCGGGATGCTCCCGCAGCGTTGCCCGCTCGCCTCGCCAAGCTCGTGGGGCGCGAGGTGGAGGTCGAGCGCCTGCTCGGCATGCTTGCGGCGAGCAGGCTCGTCACGGTCGCGGGGCCCGGCGGCGTGGGCAAGACCAGCGTTGCCATCTGCGTCGCAGCACGCTACCGGGAACGGCAGCAAGCCCAGCTTGGTTTCGTCGATCTTGCACCCCTGACATCGCAGGACCACGTGCTGACGACGATGGCGCGCGCCATCGGCGTGCGAGGCGGCGTGCCGGACATCGAGGAAGCCATCGTCCAGCGCCTCGAAGGCCAGGCGATGCTGCTGCTCGTGGACAACTGCGAGCATGTCATCGAGAGGCTGTCGCCGCTCCTGGGCAGGTTCCTGGCGGCGTTGCCCGGGCTGCAGGTTCTTGCAACCAGCCGCGAGGTGCTGCGCGTGGGAGGCGAGCATGTCTTTCGCCTGGCGCCCCTGGCGGTCCACCAGTCCCAGCCCGGCTCCCTGGCGCTTGCGTTGCGCTCGCCGGCGGTGCAGTTGCTCGTCGAGAGAGCCCAGGCCGCGGGCGCCCGCGGATTCGACGACGCGAGCAGCGGTCCGCTGACCAGGATCTGCCAACAGGTGGACGGAATCCCGCTGGCGATCGAGCTGGTCGCGGCCCGCCTGGGGGCCCAGCCCGTGAGCGAGCTGGCATTCAGGCTCGACGATCACATGCGCCTGCATTCGACGGCCAGGCGGGCTGCGCTGGCAAGACAACGCACGCTGGCTGCGACGCTGGACTGGAGCATTGGCCTGCTGGGCGCCGCCGAGCTGCTTCTGTTTCGCAGGTTGTCGGTGTTCCGCGCCTACTTCGGCGTCGCAGCGGCGCTGAGCGTGGCAGCCAGTGCGCTGGACCCCGACGTGGCGTCCGACGCGTTGCTGAGCCTGGCCAGCAAGTCGCTCGTCGTGTACGACACCGACCAGGCCGCGGACTCGCCCTACCGCCTGCTCGACACCACCCGCAGCTATGCGCATGCTCTGCTCGTGCGGGCGGGCGAGCGAGACGCGGTATCGAAAAGCCATGCCCTTTTCATGCTGGACCTCATGGGCCTTGCCACCGCGGACCTCGCTTTGCTGGACGCCGATGCCTGGACCCAGCGCTACCGCGGCTGCCTGGACGACGTTCGTGCAGCTCTGGATGCCTGCATCGGCCACCACGACGACATGACGATCGCGGGCGCGCTCACCGTCGCATCGGCGCCGCTCTGGTTCCGCTTGTCCGAGGTCAGCGAATACCGGGATCGCGTTCGCGCGGCGCTGGACCATGTCGATGTGCTGAAGGTACCCGACCGCCTGACGGCCGGACGGCTGGAGATCGCGCTCTACAACGCCTTGTGGCACACCGGCGGCACGGTGCCGGAGATGACACAGGCGTGCGAGCGGGCGCTGGATTGCGCATTGGAACTGAAGGTGAAGACACTCGAATTCCAGGCTCGGTGGGGCCTTTGCGCGCTGAACATCACGCGCGGCGCGTACACACCGGCGTTGCGGCATGCCGAGATCCTGAGAGAGTTTGCGAGCCACTCGACCAACGCCGTGACGCGCAACCTGTCGCACCGGATGCTGGCGCTCGCCAATCACTTCTGCGGCGCGTTCGCCGAGGCCAGGATGCAGGCCGAAGCAGCGGCGGACGTGGACGACGCGACCCGGCGCAACCATGCCAACGCGTTCCAGCCCGACGCGCGCACCACCGCAATGGCCATTCTTGCCAGGACGCTGTGGATCCAGGGCGAGAGCCGTCTTGCCATGGCCACCGCCATCCGGTGCATGGAGGAGGCTGAGGCGCTGGGACACACGCTGTCGCTATGCGTTGCCCTCTTCTGGATCTGTCCGATGGCCATATGGGCCCTCGAACAACGGGCGGCCCGCGCCTGGATCGACACGATGCTGCAGCAGACCCGGTCCAAGGGCTTCGCCTACTGGCATGACTGGGCGCTTTGCTACGACGACGCCATGAAGATCGGCGAGGTCGACGACGCCGGCGCGCACATCGACGCCGTCGCGGCAAAGGTCCTGGCCATGGACGAGCCCCGCAGGGAGATGATGGTCACGTTCTGCGACCAGTGGGTGGATGATGACCTGGTTGCTCGCGCGACGCGGGGCGAAGGGCAGTGGAGTGCCGCCGAGGTTTGCCGCGCTGCCGGGCGGCGCAAGGAGCTGCGGGGCGACGATGCCGAAGCCGAGGCGCTTTATCTGCAGGCCCACGCCCTTGCGCGCTCGCAAGGCGCACTCGCCTGGGAACTGCGTGCAGCGGGTGCGCTGGAGGAACTGCGCGCCGGGGCAGCTCAGCGATGAACCGGCCGTGCGCCGGGCCGGCGGACCGCGGCGCGCTTTTCCCAGGCGACAGCGCCTTGTTGCCTCGCAGTTTCCGTTGCCCGGAGGTAGAAAGCGTCCGCCTCGTCGGGTGCAGCGTTCTGCTCCGCGCGCCAGCCGGCAGCGCGCCAGACCTCGGCGGCGACCCAACGACTCTCTCCGCGCGAGACGCGCTCGATCATCTCGTCGTCGACCCAGTCGATGCAGAAGGTCGCGAGCATCTCCCTGTGGGGTGCGTCATAGGTCGCGAGCTGGCCGGCCACTTCACGCACGTAAAGATCCCGGTCCGGCGCGATGCCCAACTGCAGGCCCTGGGAGAACCACTCGGCATAGCGCAGCCAGCCCACCAGGCCCTTGCGCCGCGCTTCGTCCGTCATCAAGTGAATCCATTGGGCGGCAAGCTCGAGTTCGCCGGCCCACAGCGCGACCGGGCAGGCACCATACAGCGCGGAACACAGGGAGACGGATTTTCCGGCCGCTTGCGCTCGGTCCACCGCGTCGCTGGCTTCTTCCAGGGCCCGGGCCGTTTCCCCTTGCACCCAGAGGGTTCGGCTCAGCATGGCTTTCGCCGCAACGATGGCGTTGACCCCCACCATGTTGGCCCGGGCATGGCCGAGGCCGCCACCAACGCGCACGGAAGCTTCGCTGTGCATCCTCGCCACATCGAAGTGGCCGCAAAAGTGGTTGGCCATCGCCATCACGCGGTGCGCGAGATTGAGTGCGGCGGGGTCGGACCAGGATCGCGCTGCCGCCATCAGCGTGTGCGCCTGGTCCAGCGCCGCCGAATACTCGCCGCGGAACATGTCGTGCGTGCACCGCCCCCAACGGGCTTGCAGTTCCAGTACGGGGATCTTGACGGCAAGCGCGCCGGCCAGGGCCTGGTCTGCGGCGGCACCCAACTCGGGTGTGGACCTGCCGGTGTGGAGCAGGGCGCTGACCAGCGCGGTGTTCAGCCAGGTCGCCGTTTCCGTGTCGCGCGTGGGTTGACGATCAACCAGCGCCAGCGCCGCGGAGACCCGGTCGCGATATTCGACGACCTGGGCCAGGTGAAACCACAACGGCGCGGAAGCCGTCACCAGCGAGGCGGCCATCTTCGCGTCGGGCTGCTGCGTCAGGCAGACTTCGAGCGCAAAGCGCACGTCGTCCAGGCGGTGTGCATAACGGCCGGCCCAGGCCTGCTCGGTCAGGTCGGAGAGTTCCGCCGCCGCTGCCTTCATGAGATCGCGCATGAGGACCGCATGGCGCCGCAGCAATGCCGGCCGTTCATCGCTCTGGGCGAGAAGCGCAGCTGCATAGCTTCGCGTCGTGTCCAGAAGCTTGTAGGGCGCGACAGCGTCGTTGCTGTCGAAGAAGACAAGCGACTTGTTGACCAGCGAGATCAGTGCGTCGAATGCCACCTCGGCGTCCATGCCGCCGGCGCTCACGCCTAGCGCGGCTTCCACATCGAAGCGCCCCCGAAACACCGACAACCAGCGAAAGAGCCGCAGCTCTGTATCGCTCAGAAGCGCGATGCTCCAGTCGAGCGCCGCGGCGAGCGTTCGGTGCCGTGCGAGCGCGGCGCGGCTGAAGGCATAGAGGCGCATGTGGTCGTCCAGCCTGCGCGCCAGATCGACGACCGGCTGCACGCCCAGGCGCGCGGCCACCAGTTCGATGGCCAGAGGGATGCCGTCGACCTGCCTGGTGATCTGGGCCAGCAGGGGGCCATGCGATTCATCGAACGCACCCGCACCCGCGGCCTTGGCGCGCTCGACGAGCAATTCCACGGAGGGCCAGTGCAGCGCCTGCGTGAGCGAGATCTGCTCGGCGTCCGGAATTGCGAKCGCCGGCAGCCGAAAGACGTACTCGCCCGTCACGCGCAGCGCCTCGCGGCTCGTCGCCAGGATGCGCAGGCCGGGCAGCACGGAAAGCAAGCCGGCGATCGGCAGCGCCAGGGAGTCCACCACATGCTCGCAGTTGTCGATCAACAGGAGCACAGCGCGCGCCATCAGGCGTTGCGTGATGGCGCCGACGATGTCGGGCAGGTCGGCGGGCACCCCCACGGCGCGCGCCAGGGTGCCGAGCACGTGGTCCTGGGAGATCAGCGACGACAGATCGACAAAGGCGATCTCCGCGCCGTGCCTGTGCTGATGGCTCTCCGCGGCGTGGATCGCGAGACGGGTCTTGCCGATGCCACCCGTGCCCACGATCGTGACCAGCCGGTGGGTATCGAGCGCTTCGAGAACGCTCGCCACATCGGCTTCGCGGCCGACGAGTTCGGTCAGCCGAACCGGCAGTGGGGTGAAACCGGGGTCGGCCAGCGGGGCTGCGGGCCTGGCCGGGATGCCGGGCGCCTCGCGCCGGACACGTCCATTGAAGCGATAGCCGCGCAGCGGAACATTGGAGATCCACTCCTTGCATTCGTCGCTCTCGCCGGGCTCGCCCAGCGCCTTGCGAAGCGTGGACATATGGACGCGCACGCTGGCCTCTTCGACGACGACGCCACCCCAGACCGTCGCGAGCAGGTCATCCTTGCCCACGAATTCGCCGGCCCGCTTGATCAGCTGCAGCAGCAGATCGAAAGAGCGTGGCCCCAGCCGCACGGGCTCGCCGGAGCGCTCGAACCGGCGCTGCGCCTCCCAGACAACGAACACGCCGAAGTACCACCGGACTTCGGCCGACGCCAGGTCAGATGGCTCCTCCGACTGCGCTTGCATGATGAGTCTGCGTACCGGCCGTCTCACGTCGCCGGGAGCTGGGCACGGGCGGCGCAAGGTTGTTGACCGGGCAGGCGGATCGGGTGGACGGTTTCCATGCGTTGAGACTTGAGTTTCTGGCCGAGATCGTAGCTCGGCATTGCGCGGCATCGGGCGCTAGTCCCTGCAGTCCATAAGTCATCGGGGCACGCAGCCGCCCGAAGCCACCAGTGGCGACCCGTTATCGCAGCGTCTTCAGGTACTTGACGAGTTCCGCAACTTCACCAGGATCGGGAACCCCCGCGAAGGGCATCCTGTTGCCCGGCACGGCTTGCTGCGGATCGCTCAGGAAGGCCGCCAGCGATTTGTCGTCCCAGGTGAGCTGTGCGTTCTTCATGGCTCGGCTGTAGCCGAACCCCGGCGACGAGCCGGCCTTTCGGCCCACCACGCCCGCAAGCGGCGGCCCGATGGCGGCTGCGCCTCGCGCCGCGTGGCATGCCGCGCATGTCGTCCAGGTCTTAGGCGGTGGCACGGCCGATTGGCCATGCGCCATGTTCAAGAAAGCCGCGGCGCAAGCGGCAAGAAGGCGTGTTCGCATGTCGGGCCCTCTCAAAGCATGCGCGGTTGCCTGGCGTAGCGCACCAGGTCGTCGCCCAGGCGCAGCGCCAGTGCCGCGAGCGGACCGGTCGGGTTGTAGCCCGCGTTGTGCGCGTACACGGATGCGCCGACCACGAAGAGGTTCTGCGCGTCCCAGTGCTGCAGGTGGGGCGAGACCACGCTCGTCGACGGGTCCGCGCCCATGACGGTGCCGCCGGTGGTGTGCGTCGTCTGGTACTGCCGTGCGTCGAAGTCGCCGCGCCGAGGTTGCGCAGCGCCGACCGTCGTGGCACCCATGGCGCGCGCGATGCCGGCGGCCTTGTTCGTGACGTATTCGCTCATGCGATGGTCGTTCTCGTGGAAGTTGAAGGTCATGCGCAACAGCGGCGAGCCATAGGCGTCGCGGTACGTCGGGTCGAGATCGAGGTAGTTCCGGCTGTGCGGGTAGTTGCTGCCGTGCACCGCGACGTTGAAGGCGTGCGCGTACCAGTCGGCGTTGGCCTGCTTCCAGGCCGATCCCCAGCGCGGCGTTCCGGCCGGATGGAGCCGGGCATTGATGGGGCGCCCGTTCGTCACGTTCGAGTAGATGTAGCCACCGCCGAAGAAGCCGAGCCCGGCATGGTCGAAGTTGTCGCCGTTGAACTCGTCCACCACCATCTGCGAGGCGCCCGAGGCCATGAACGGATTGATGAAGCGGTCCTTGAAGAACACCGGCACCGACGACATCACTTGGTAGCAGAAGTTCTTGCCGACCACGCCCTCGCCCGTCTTCGGGTCGTAGGGGCGCCCGATGCCGCTCGTGAGCAGCAGCTTGGTGTTGGTCATGGTGAAGCCCGACAGCACGACGACATCGGCCGGCTGCTCGTACATTTGCGCGGTCTGCAGATCGATGAACTGCACGGCCGTCACGCGCCTGGCGTGCTTGTCGTAGACGAGGCCGGTCACCTGCGAATGGAGCCGGATCTCGAAATTGCGCTGTTTCCGCAGCAAGGGGTACAGCAACACCGCCGGACTGGCCTTGGCGTTGGCTTCGCAGAAAAAGCGCTCGCAGTGGCCGCAGTACTGGCATGGCGCAAGGCTTGCGCCATCGGGGTTGGTGTAGGCGCGCGGTGAGTTGGCCGCGGGCAGCGGGAACGGCTTGTAGCCAAGGCTTTGCGCGGCGGCCTTGAAGATGCGGCCCGACTCGAGGATCTCGAGCGGCGGCTGCGGAAAGTCGCGTTGCCGGGGCGCCTCGAAAGGGTTGCCGCCGTCGATCAGCCGTCCGCCCACATTGCCGGCCTGCCCCGCGATGCCGAAGAGCTGCTCGAACAGGTCGTGGTAGGGCTCCATCTCGGCGTAGCTGATGCCCCAGTCTTGCACCATCATCTCGCGCGGAATCGCGGCTTTGCCGTAGCGGGACTCGAGGCGGGTGCGCAGGGCCGGGTCGTACTCGGCCCAACGCCAGGTCTGGCCGTTCCAGTGGTTCGCCGCACCGCCCATGCCTTCGCCCGGGAGGAAGGCTTCCATGCGGCGCACGGGCAACGCGCTCTCGCTGGTGGCGTGGCGCAGGGTGTAGGTTTCGTTGGCCCAGTTCTGCACCAGGCCGTTGCGCACGCCCCAACGCAATTCGTCGCGCTGGTTGGGCAGTGTGGCGGCTGCGCTGCCCGCGAGATCGCCGCCGCGCTCGAGCACCAGCACGTCGATGCCGGAGTCCATCATCTGCCGCGCCGCCAGGCCCGCGGTGAGGCCTCCGCCGACGAAGACGACGGCGCGTTTGGGAAGTTTGTGAGTCATGGGTGTGGGGCCTTCAGCTGAAGTCCTCGATCGATTGCGGCTTGGCTGCGCCGGGGAAGGGCAGGCCGCGGAACTGGACCACGTTGCGTCCGTGAAAAGCGGGCAGGCCGGGGAAGCCCACAGCGCGCCAGAAAGTCTTGTCGCGGTTGCCTCCGTACATCGGATCGGCAAAGCAGGCCTGGACGAACAGCGGATAGAAGAAGTCGTTGAACCATGCGCCGAGCGCAAAGCGCTCGTCGTCCATCTGGCCAGCTGCGGCCTCCTGCAGCAGGGCGTCGAGCGGTCCCGCGTCGAGCTGCTCGACGGCCTTGCCCGTGCGTTGTTGCGCTTCGCGGCGCAGCACTTCAAGGCCGGCCTTGAAGTGCTGCTC